>NZ_JBYCLA010000307.1:0-3940 GCF_057473665.1 Mycobacterium sp. TH-M25 | reverse complement strand
GACCTGCCGGTGACATTCGACCCGGTACCGGTGTTGCGCGCGGCTGTGCCGAGCTGGCTGCAACTGCCCGCCCGGCTGGTGATGCAGTCGGTGATCGGACGGGTCCGGATTCCCAGCCCGATCGCGGCGCTAGTCAACCGCGACACCCGTCGTGCAGTCGGCCTCCCGTACGCGTGGAACCCTGACTATCCGGCACGCATCGGCGTCATGCCCCGCGAGGGCCGCGGGAGCAACGCGGGCAAGGATGCCATTCGCTGGTTCGACATCGAGCCCTGCTACGTCTACCACCCGCTCAACGCCTACTCCGAAGCTCGGGCGGGGGCCGAGGTGCTGGTGCTTGACGTGGTGCGCTACCCACGGATGTTCGACCGCGACCGGCGCGGGCCCGGCGAGAGCTTGCCCACCTTGGACCGCTGGACGATCAACCTGACGACCGGCGCGGTCGGCACCGAGTGCCGCGACGATCGGTCGCAGGAGTTTCCCCGGATCAACGAGAACCTCACCGGCGGGCGGCATCGATTCGGCTACACCGTCGGCGTCGACGGCGGATTCGTCGCGGCGGACCAGATGTCGACGTTCCTCTACAAGCACGACTACACGAGCGGATCCAGGGAGGTCGCGGTGCTCGACCCCGACCTGCTCATTGGCGAAATGTCGTTCGTGCCGAACCCGGGTGCTGCCGCCGAAGACGACGGCGTCCTGATGGGCTTGGGGCAGCACCGCGGCCGTGATGAAAGCCAGTTGCTGTTGTTGGATGCCCAGACCCTCGAGTCGGTGGCCACGGTGCATCTGCCCCAGCGGATACCAATGGGTTTTCACGGCAATTGGGCGCCGAGTGCCTGACTCGGCGCTGCTGCAGCCTTGTCCAACGTTGTCGGGGTAAGTTTGGTTGCACCGGCTTTTCGTGGCGCTGTGCAACCGTGAAGTCCTGCCTCAAGCGTGCGCTACAGTGACTCAATACCACACAAAAGCGCAGGTGGCAGCGATTGGCGGCAACGGAAGGATTCCCATGGGCGTTGCGATCGAGGTGAAGGGACTAACCAAGTCCTTTGGATCCTCGAGGATTTGGGAAGTCGTCACGCTTGAAATCCCCGCCGGTGAGGTCAGTGTGTTGCTCGGGCCGTCGGGTACTGGCAAATCCGTGTTCTTGAAGTCCCTCATCGGGTTGTTGCGGACGGAACGTGGCTCGATCCTCATCGATGGCACCGACATCATCGAATGCTCGGCCAAGGAACTCTACGAGATCCGCACCCTGTTCGGCGTGCTGTTCCAGGACGGCGCGCTGTTCGGCTCGATGAACCTCTTCGACAACACCGCGTTCCCGTTGCGTGAGCACACCAAGAAAAAGGAAAGCGAGATCCGTGACATCGTCATGGAGAAGCTGCAGCTGGTCGGCCTCGGTGGGGACGAGAAGAAATTCCCCGGCGAGATCTCCGGCGGTATGCGCAAGCGTGCTGGCCTAGCGCGCGCTTTGGTTCTCGACCCGCAGATCATTCTGTGCGACGAGCCCGACTCAGGTCTGGACCCGGTCCGTACCGCCTACCTGAGTCAGCTGATCATGGACATCAATGCCCAGATCGACGCGACCATCCTGATCGTGACGCACAACATCAACATCGCCCGCACCGTGCCCGACAACATGGGCATGTTGTTCCGCAAGCATCTGGTGATGTTCGGGCCCCGTGAGGTGCTGCTAACCAGCGACGAGCCGGTCGTGCGGCAATTCCTCAACGGCCGCCGCATCGGGCCGATCGGTATGTCCGAGGAGAAGGACGAGGCCACCATGGCCGAAGAGGCGGCCTTGCTCGAAGCGGGCCACCACGCGGGTGGCACCGAGGAAATCGAGGGGGTGCCGCCGCAGATCACCGCGACGCCGGGCATGCCGAGCGCAAAGCGGTCGCGCGCCGCCAGGCCCGGGTGCGCGCGATGTTGCACACACTGCCCAAGGGCGCCCAGGCGGCGATCCTCGATGACCTCGAGGGCACCCACAAGTACCAAGCGCACGAATTCGGCGACTAAAGGTGTGCTCTGGCCATCCATCGCCACTTGGCGCAACTCGCCTGCGCTGCCCTCTTGACGGCAGAGCCTAAACGGGTCAATCTGTTGGGCAGCATCTGTCCACGGGGAAAGTCGAGATGCCAGCCAGCGCCGATACCCCCGTGGACGTGGCCGTTATTGGGTAGTTGAGGAATGCGCCGTCCTGCGCTATTGTTGGACGTTGCGCTGGCTACTTCCTGCCCACCTCACCCGCCACTTGACACTGTGGTCTTTAGCCTGAGCCCTGTTTGTGGCTCAGCTATTTGGTTGCGCGCGTGAGATCTGGGCTGGATTGTTCGCCGGCCGAACTAACACAATTATCGCGGCGAACCGGCGGACACCAGCTTTCTGGGGTTCACGTGAGCCGCACGAGGTGCTGGAAGGATGCATCTTGCCAGATTTCGGCCAGAGCAAGACAGACGTAAGTCCTAGCCAGAGTCGCCCCCAAAGTTCGTCCAACAACTCCGTGCCCGGAGCGCCCAACCGAATTTCATTTGCCAAGCTCCGCGAACCGCTTGAGGTTCCGGGGCTGCTTGACGTGCAGACTGATTCGTTCGAGTGGTTGATCGGATCGCCGCGCTGGCGTGCCGCGGCCGCCAGCCGCGGGGATCTCAAGCCGGTGGGTGGTCTCGAAGAGGTGCTCTACGAGCTGTCGCCGATCGAGGACTTCTCCGGCTCCATGTCGCTGTCGTTCTCCGATCCCCGTTTCGACGAAGTCAAGGCGCCGGTCGATGAGTGCAAAGACAAGGACATGACGTACGCGGCCCCGTTGTTCGTCACGGCCGAGTTCATCAACAACAACACCGGTGAGATCAAGAGCCAGACGGTGTTTATGGGCGACTTCCCGATGATGACCGAGAAGGGCACCTTCATCATCAACGGGACCGAGCGTGTCGTCGTGAGCCAGCTGGTGCGCTCCCCGGGTGTGTACTTCGACGAGACGATCGACAAGTCCACCGAGAAGACGCTGCACAGCGTCAAGGTGATTCCCAGCCGCGGGGCCTGGCTGGAATTCGACGTCGACAAGCGCGACACCGTGGGTGTGCGCATCGACCGCAAACGCCGGCAACCCGTCACGGTGCTGCTTAAGGCGCTGGGCTGGACCAGCGAGCAGATCATCGAACGCTTCGGTTTCTCCGAGATCATGCGCTCGACGCTGGAGAAGGACAACACCGTCGGCACCGATGAGGCGCTGCTGGACATCTACCGCAAGCTGCGCCCCGGCGAGCCGCCGACCAAGGAGTCCGCGCAGACGCTGTTGGAGAACCTGTTCTTCAAGGAGAAGCGCTACGACCTGGCCCGGGTTGGTCGTTACAAGGTCAACAAGAAGCTCGGGTTGCACGCCGGTGAGCCGATCACGAGCTCGACGCTGACCGAAGAGGACGTCGTCGCCACCATCGAGTACCTGGTCCGGCTGCATGAGGGTCAGTCGACGATGACCGTTCCAGGTGGCGTCGAGGTGCCAGTGGAAACTGACGACATCGACCACTTCGGCAACCGCCGGCTGCGCACGGTCGGCGAATTGATCCAGAACCAGATCCGGGTCGGCATGTCGCGGATGGAGCGGGTGGTCCGGGAGCGGATGACCACTCAGGACGTCGAGGCGATCACGCCGCAGACGCTGATCAATATCCGGCCGGTGGTGGCCGCGATCAAGGAGTTCTTCGGCACCAGCCAGCTGTCGCAGTTCATGGACCAGAACAACCCGCTGTCCGGCCTAACCCACAAGCGCCGGCTGTCGGCGCTGGGGCCGGGCGGTCTGTCGCGTGAGCGTGCCGGGCTAGAGGTCCGCGACGTGCACCCGTCGCACTACGGCCGGATGTGCCCGATCGAGACTCCGGAAGGCCCCAACATCGGCCTGATCGGTTCGCTGTCGGTGTATGCCCGGGTCAACCCGTTCGGC
>NZ_JBYCLA010000306.1:0-3188 GCF_057473665.1 Mycobacterium sp. TH-M25 | reverse complement strand
GCGACGGTCACACGCTCGTCGACACCTACGGCTACGCCATCGACGGCATCATCCAACCGGGAACAGACTTCTACCTACGCCGAGCGGCGGGCACGTCGACGACAACGCTGACCGCAACCACGCCGCATAACGTCGCCGGTCGAGTACTAACCGCAGTGGCGCTCGAGACGACACCACAGCGGCTAACACCCATTGCCCTAGCCATCCCCACCGAAATGGCCATAGAGTTCGACATTAGTTGGGAGGTCAACGAGGCTGAGCTGTTTGGAGAAGCCGAGACTCTTGGAGACGAATGTCGATGAGCCGCGCTGGCGACGATGCAGTGGGGGCACCTCCCAGCCGCGAAGCGGCGAGGAGGCGAGCGGCGCATATGAGCATTGCCGAAGACGTCACACAATTAGTCGGTAACACGCCACTGGTCCGGCTGCGCCGCGTCACCGACGGTGCACTGGCTGACGTCGTTGCGAAGCTGGAGTCGTTCAACCCCGCCAACAGCGTGAAGGACCGTATCGGCGTGGCCATGATCGACGCGGCCGAGGAAGCGGGCTTGATCAAGCCGGACACCATCATCCTTGAGCCGACAAGCGGGAACACCGGCATCGCGCTGGCCATGGTGTGCGCGGCGCGTGGCTACCGCTGCGTGCTAACCATGCCCGAGACGATGAGCATCGAGCGACGAATGCTGTTGCGAGCGTATGGCGCCGAACTCATCTTGACTCCGGGCGCCGATGGCATGTCGGGCGCCATCGGCAAGGCCGAGGAATTGGCGAAGACCGACGAACGGTATTTCATACCACAGCAATTCGAAAACCCGGCGAACCCAGCCGTCCACGCCGTCACAACCGCCGAGGAAGTGTGGCGCGACACTGACGGCAAGATTGACATCTTCGTTGCTGGGATCGGGACCGGGGGCACCATCACCGGTGTTGCCCAAATCATTAAGGAGCGCCGGCCCGCCGCGCAGTTCGTCGCCGTCGAGCCCGCCGGGTCGCCGGTGCTGTCCGGTGGCCAGAAGGGTCCGCACCCGATTCAGGGCATCGGTGCTGGATTCGTCCCGCCGGTGCTGGACCTGGGCCTGGTCGACGAGATCGTCACCGTCGGCAACGAAGAAGCGCTCGATCTGGCCCGCAGGCTGGCCAAGGAAGAGGGACTGCTGGTCGGCATCTCCTCGGGCGCGGCCGTTTGCGCCGCCCTGCACCTAGCCCGCCGGCCAGAGAATGCAGGAAAGCTGATCGTCGTCGTACTGCCCGATTTCGGTGAGCGGTATCTGAGCACGGTGCTGTTCGCCGACTTGGCCGACTAGCCATGTTTACGGCAATCCGGCGTGATATCGAGGCGGCGAGACAGCGGGATCCGGCGCAGCCCACGGTGGCCGAGGTTATCTTCTGCTATCCGGGCGTGCACGCCGTCTGGGGCCATCGGGTCAGTCACTGGTTGTGGGGCCGTCGCGCCAGGCTGGCGGCGCGCGCGTTCGCCGAACTCACCCGCATCCTGACTGGGGTCGACATCCACCCTGGTGCCGTGCTCGGAGCCGGCCTGTTCATTGATCACGCGACCGGCGTGGTGATCGGGGAAACCGCGGAGGTGGGCGACGACGTCACCATGTTCCATGGCGTCACTCTCGGCGGCACCGGCCGGGAGACGGGTAAACGTCACCCGACCATCGGGGATCGCGTGACCATCGGCGCCGGCGCCAAGGTCCTCGGTGCGATCAAGATTGGTGAGGACAGCCGGATTGGCGCCAACGCGGTCGTGGTCAAGGATGTCCCAGCAAGCGCTGTGGTTGTCGGGGTTCCCGGACAGATCATCAGCCGCGCCGGCCCAGCCAACGAGGACGATTCCGTGCTGCCCGATCTGGTGGGCGTCAGCCTGCAATCCCTGCTCACCAGGGTGGCCAAGCTGGAGGCCGAGGGCGGCGATTCGCAAACCGACCGCGTCATCCGGCCGCCTGAAGCCGGGGTGTGGCACGGCGAGGACTTCTCCATCTGACCGCGAAAGTGCAACTGGCGACACCCACTCGGGGCGATAGGTCGGCAGTTGCACTTTCGCGGCCACGTGGAATGCCAAACTTCGACGACGGAGCCGGGCACCGGGCGGTGACGCCCGAACGGTAGGTTTCAAATGCTCGTCAAGATGCGTTCATCTCGATCAGCGTTACCGTGATCTCACGCGCCACACACCTACGGAGGTTTTGATGAGCGACGCCCGCACGCCGCTAATCCCGGTCGCGATGTCCTCACCAACCCTCAACCGTGGGGTGGGCTTCACTCACGAGGAGCGGCGACGGCTCGGACTGACCGGCCGACTACCGTCGGCCGTGCTAACGCTGGAACAACAAGCCGACCGCGTCTGGATTCAATTGCAAAGCCTGGCAACTGATCTGGGTCGGAACCTACTTCTTGAGCAGCTGCATTACCGACACGAACTGCTCTACTTCAAGGTGCTGGCCGACCATTTGCCGGAGCTGATGCCGGTGGTCTACACGCCTACCGTCGGTGAGGCCATCCAGCGCTTCTCCGATGAATACCGTGGGCAGCGGGGACTCTTTCTGAGCATCGAGGAACCGGACGACATCACCGCTGCCTTCCAAACCTTTGGATTAGGGCCCAACGATGTCGACCTGATCGTCTGCACCGACGCCGAGGCCATCCTCGGTATCGGCGACTGGGGCGTGGGTGGCATCCAAATCGCGGTGGGCAAACTCGCGCTTTACACCGCCGGCGGTGGAATCGATCCGCGCCGCTGTCTTGCGGTGTCCTTGGATGTCGGGACTGATAATGAACAACTGCTGCAGGACCCGTTCTATCTCGGCAACCGCCATGCGCGCCGCCGCGGCGCCGAATACGACGAATTCATCAAACGCTACATCGAGACCGCGAACCGGCTGTTTCCGCACGCGATCCTGCATTTCGAGGACTTCGGGCCGATCAACGCGCGGAACATCCTGCGGACCTATGGCGGCGACTACTGCGTGTTCAATGATGACGTGCAGGGCACCGGCGCCGTGGTCGTGGCCGCCGTGCACGGCGGTTCCCGGGTCACCGGTATCCCGCTGCGCGACCAGGTGAGCGTTGTCTTCGGAGCCGGGACCGCCGGGATTGGTGTGGCCGATCAGATCCGTGACGCCATGATCGACGACGGCGCCACCGTCGAGCAGGCCACGTCGCAGATCTGGGCGATCGACAAGC
>NZ_JBYCLA010000305.1:0-13235 GCF_057473665.1 Mycobacterium sp. TH-M25 | reverse complement strand
TGGCCAGTTGCGCCACCGACTCCTCGGTCGGCTTGTCCGACACCAACTCCTCGACCGCGACCAGGTCGAAGTGATTGTCGTCGGCGGGCTCCAACCGGTGGGCGTTGGCCTCGGTCAGCGCCTGCCATGCCGGGTGGTCGACCAGGTCGTTGTCGGAATCGGTGCGCACGAACGCGACCAGGTCAGCCACCGTCTCGAAGGTGTAGAGGTCATCGTCGCGGCCCAGGAACGCCTCCCACTCGTCACCGGCGTCGCGCCAGCGCGGCGCCCACACGGTATAGCGGTCGCCGTCGGTCAGGCTCAAGCGAATAGGCACGAGGTCAGCAGGCATGCGGCACACAATAGCGACGCGCTACCAGCCGGATCGGGTCAGGCACCCCAGATGCCGGTGATCGCCGGCGCTCGGGTCGCGTAGCCGAGCTTGGGCAGACCGTACATCTGCTCGAGAGTGGACAACACGTTGTAGTGGCTGATCGGCTGGTCGTAGATGCCGGGGCGGACACCCGCGCCGTAGATCACCGTCGGAATCTGGTTGCGGGCGGTGTTGTCGTCCTCGTCCCAGGTCAGGATCAGCAGGCTGTTGTTGGCCCGCGCCCACGACGCGTACTGCGACAGGTTCTGATACAGCCATCGGTCGCCCTGCGCGATCGACCCGTCGTGCATGTCGTTGTCCAGGTTGGGAATGACCATCGACACGGTCGGCAGGCCGGCATAATTCGACGGCGCTGGAAACAACGAAAAGGGTAGCGACCGGCTGGCGGGGATATTGGTGAAGCTGGCCCAGGGCACGTGCTTGCGCGCGTATTTGCCGGCCCGGCAATCCGCCGAACCCGGGGCGGGCAGGCTTTCGGCGAAGCCCGTGAACGTGTAGCCGGCCCCGAGGAGTTGCGAGCCGAGGTTGGGCTCGTTGCCGGCATCGACCGGGCAGACGTTGTCTTTGACCAAAGTGTTGCCGGCGAACAAAGCGTAGTAGTTGGGTTCGCTGGGATGCATCTCGGCGAAGGATTGCGACATCATGGCCCCGCCGGCAGCCAGCTGATTGATGAACGGGGCCGCCTTGTTGCCGATGATGTTGGACTGCGACCGGTTCTCCTCGACCACGATCACGACGTGAGCGGGGGTCGGGACCGCAGCCGCCGTCATGTCGACCGGCGAGCTGAACGGCCGTTGCGGAGGGGCTGGCCACGACATCACCGCGGTCGCGACGAGCAGCACACCGAAGAGGCTGACCGCTCGATTTCGCCTGCCATCACGACCTGGTCGGCGTTGCATGGCCGCAGTATAGGAGCGGTTCGGCCGCGTGCTGGGTACGCGCGCGTCTGTGTCGTTCGACGTCTTCCTGAGAAAAATTTGCGACTTTGCCGCATGTGGTGACACGCAGGCCCTACGATTCGGCCACGCCGCAGGTATCAGAGTGCCACCAGCGGAGGAGTGAGGTCTGTCGATGACTGTGACACGGACTCGTGTGCTGAGTGCGGTGGCTGCTGCGGGGTGCGCTACAGCACTGAGCATGACGCCGGCATTCCAGTCCGGGTATCGGGCATTGCTGGCCGAGGTCGGTCTGGTCTCCGACGACGGCTACATCATGGGCGGCACCGGAGATCCCACCCCAGACAGCGCTTACCTCAGCTCGGTCGAATCGCTGTACCTCAGCCAGGACAGCGCCTACACCTTCGAACCGCTGACCACTCCGGAGCAGTTCTGTCCGATCGTGTGCAGTTCCACCGAGCCGGATCTGGGTTTCGGTGAATCGCTCAATCAGGGTGTGGGCGACCTGAACAGCGTGATCGTCCCGGCGTTGCAGGGCGGCAACGACGTCGCGGTGCTGGGCTACTCGCAGAGCTCCACCCTCGCCACCATCGAGATGAACGACCTGCTGAACAACACGCCGGCCGGGGTAAACCTGAACGACCTGAGCGTCACGCTGCTCGGTGACCCCAACAGTCCGATCGGCGGCATGCTGGATCGCTTCGGATTCCCCGACGGCGTGAGCGACTTCAGCTTGACCCCTGAACCCCAACACGTTCCGTTCCTCGATATCCCGCTGAGCCTGGCCACTACCCCGACCACCGGGATCGCGACCGACATCTACACCGGCGAGTACGACGGCTGGGCCGACTTTCCCCAGGACCCGCTCAATCTCTTCGCCGACCTCAACGCCCTGATCGGCATCGGGACGGTGCACCCCTACTATCCGGATCCGACAGCCGGGGTGAACTTGGACACCCCCGCCACGATCGACCTCGGCACCATCGGCAACACCACCTTCTACGACATTCCCGCGCCGCTGCCGACGCTGGCGTTCATGTACGACGGCGGCCCGGCTGGACAGTTCTTCTACGATTTCTTTGCCCCGTTTGCGACCTTGGTCGACGACTGGGGCTACGGCAATCCCGGTGATCCGGGTGCTGGCATCGCCGTCGACGGGGTCGACCCGATCGGTGCTGCCGGTCCTTGGACGGTCGACGCGACCGGCCAACTGGTCGAATCCGGCGTCGCCGGGTTCATCCCGAAGATGGACCCGCTGCAGATGCTCGCCGGCATGGAATATGCTGCGGTGCAAACGTTCGTCGGTCCGGTCGACGACCTGCTGAGCGATGCCGGACAGGCGCCGCTGCCGCAATCGTTCGTCGACTCGCTGTTGTCGGGCTACGACTCGCTGAACAAGCTCGATGCGTCGCTGCTCACTGAGTGGACGTCCTTGACGGCAAGCATCCCGTCCTTGGCGCCAGATGCCATTTTCAGTGGCGAGCCGCTGGTCTCCGGGCAGCCGCTGATCGACCTGGTCGGCTACGGTTTCGACATCTTCAACTTTTTCGGCGCCTGACGCCGGGCCGGGTCCGGCTAAGGTCATTTCTCGTGGATGTGCACGTCGTTGATCACCCGCTGGCCGCGGCGCGGCTGACCATACTGCGCGACGAGCGCACCGGCGCCGCGGCATTTCGCGCTGCGTTGGGGGAGCTGACCACGATGTTGGTTTACGAAGCCACCCGCGACGCGCCCGGCCACACGGTTGTGGTGCGCACCCCACTGGCCGAGGCTGCGGGCACCCGGTTGGCCAAACCGCCTCTGCTGGTAGCGGTTCTGCGCGCCGGGCTGGGTATGGTCGGTGCGGCGCATGCGCTGTTACCGCAAGCGCGAGTGGGGTTTGTCGGTGTCGCCCGCGACGAGCAGACCGCGTTGCCCGCGCCATATGTGGAATCGCTGCCGGACGAGTTGCACGCCCAGCCGGTGCTGGTCCTGGACCCGATGCTGGCCACCGGCGGTTCGATGAGCCTCACCGTCGGGTTGCTGCAGCGCCGTGGCGCGGACGACATCACCGTGGCGTGTGTCGTGGCAGCACCGGAAGGCATTGCGGCGCTGGAGAAGACGGCGCCGCGGGCGCGGCTGTTCACTGCCGCCGTCGACGATGGTCTCAACGACCTCTCTTACATCG
This sequence comes from Mycobacterium sp. TH-M25, assembly GCF_057473665.1. NCBI lineage: Bacteria > Bacillati > Actinomycetota > Actinomycetes > Mycobacteriales > Mycobacteriaceae > Mycobacterium > Mycobacterium sp. TH-M25. The sequence continues at coordinate 9,799 of NZ_JBYCLA010000305.1, read as the reverse complement.
TGCCCGGCCTCGGCGACGCCGGTGACCGCCAATTCGGGCCGCGCTGAATCACCCGCCCGCGGGCTGCGTCACCAGCGGGTGACAGCGACGGCGACCTCGTCGCGCAACGCATCGGCGTGGCCTCGGTCGCCAGCGCGCACCTCGATGTAGAACTTGACCTTCGGCTCGGTTCCCGACGGTCGGACGACGACGCGGGCGCTCGTATCGGCATCACCGCCGGTGAAAATAAGCGCGTCAGTTCTCGGCCTCAGATCCGTTGCGGTGAAACCGAAACCGGTGATGTCACCGGGCGCTATGGCGCGCAGTCGGCGCATCATCGCAGCGGCCGCATCGGCGTCGGCGACCGGCCGGGACACGGCCGCACCGCTGTGCACCCCGAAGCGGCGGGCCAAATCCTCGAGCGCATCGAGTAGCGAACGCTGCGACTGCTTGAGCGTTGCGACCACATCGCCGACCAACACTGCGGCGCTGATGCCGTCCTTGTCCCGCACCGCTGCGGGGTCGACGCAGTATCCGATGGCTTCCTCGTAGGCGTACACCAGCGTGCGCCCCGGCAGTCCGGCATCGGCGCGGGCCAGCCATTTGAAACCGGTCAGCGTCTCGACGTGTTGTGCACCCCAGTGCGCGGCTATCGCCGTGAGCATCCGCGACGACACCACGGTGCTGGCGACCACACTCGTGGCCGCGTCGGTCTGCGACAAGATGTAATCGCCAAGTAGCCAGCCGGTTTCGTCGCCAGTAAGCATCCGCCAGCCAGTCGGCGTGGGTACGCCGACAGCGCACCGGTCCGCGTCGGGATCGAGCGCAATGGCGACGTCGGCGCCGACCTGCGCGGCAAGTGCGAGCAGTGCGTCGGTGGCACCCGGTTCTTCGGGATTGGGAAACTTCACGGTGGGGAAATCGGGGTCGGGAGCGAATTGACTGGCGACGACGTGCACGTCGGTGAAGCCGGCCCGACGAAGCGTTTCGACGGCCACGTCGCCGCCGACACCGTGCAGTGGGGTGAGCGCCAACCGAATCGGGCCCGCGGTCGAGCGCCGCACCCCCGCGGCTCGTTCTATGTACTGCTCGACCAGTGTCGAATCGGCGGGTTCGACCGTGGATCTGGCAATTGCATCAGCGAATGGTGCTGCCGCCATTAATGTTTCGATTTCGCGGTCGGTGGGGGAGATGATCTGGATGCCGCCGTCCAGGTACACCTTGTAGCCGTTGTCGGCGGGTGGATTGTGCGACGCGGTGATCTGGATGCCGGCCGCCGCGCCGGTGTGCCGCACGGCAAAGGCCAGCACTGGCGTCGGTGCCGGATGTGGCAGCAGTGTGACTGAAAAGCCTTGAGCAGCAAATACTTCAGCGGTTGCAGTGGCGAAGGCGGCCGACCCGTGCCGGGCGTCGCGACCCACGATCACGGTCGATCCGGCCAGCCCGCGCCTCCGTAGGACGGTCGCCACCGCCCAGCTGGCGCGCAACACCACGGCCAGGTTCATCGCGTCCGGGCCACCGCGCACCGGGCCGCGCAGTCCTGCGGTGCCGAACGACAGCGGCCGGGAAAACCGCGTCGTCAATTCGGCTCGGGAGCAGCGGGCGAGTTCGGCGGCCGTCGCTGGATCGGGGTCATGCGCGATCCACTCGGCGGGTGTCACGGGAGTGCCGTCACAGCCGTGCGACCACGTCGGCCAGCAGCGAACCCATCCGGGCCGCCGACGCGGCACCTGTCTGCAGCACCTCGACGTGACTGAGCGGCTCGCCGGTGATCCCCGCCGCCATGTTGGTGACCAGCGAGACGCCGAGCACCTCGGCGCCGGCAGCCCGCGCCGCGATCGTTTCGTGCACGGTGGACATGCCGACCAGGTCGGCGCCGATCGTGCGCAACATCCGGATCTCGGCCGGCGTCTCGAAATGCGGGCCGGGCAGCCCGGCGTACACGCCCTCGGCCAATCCGGGGTCGACCTCGCGGGCCAGCGTCCGCAGCCGCAGGGCGTAGGCGTCGACCATGTCCACGAATTGGGCACCGACCAATGGTGACCGCGCGGTCTGGTTCAGGTGGTCGCTGATCAACACCGGGCATCCGACAGCGAAGTCCTCGCGGACCGCGCCCGCGGCGTTGGTGAGCACGACGACGCGGGCACCCGCCGCGCACGCGGTACGCACCGGATGGACGACGTGCGCCAGGTCGTGGCCTTCGTAGGCATGCACCCGGCCGGCCAGCACGAGCACGCGGTGTCCACCGATGGCCAGTGAGAGCACCTGGCCGGTGTGGCCGGCCGCCGACGGCGGGGCGAATCCGGGCACGTCAGCCATCGCCAGTGTGGTCGTCGGATCACCCAGGGCGGCCACGGCCGGCGCCCAGCCGGAACCCAGCACGATCGCCACGTCGTGTTCGCCGATGCCGGTCTGGTCGGCGATGAACTTCGCTGCGGTGTCTGCGAGCACAGTCGCAGCCTAATCTGCGCCGCGCCGGCTGAGTTGGTCCAGCACGCGCAGGAAGACGTCGCCGCTAGTCGTTGTGCCCACCGCCAACCGGCGGTGAGATACTGCGACCATGGTTGCAACCCCGGCGCTGGATCGCGTCGACGACACGGTACGGCGTCGCGGCGGCGACCTCGTCGAGCTGTCGCACGCTATCCACGCCGAGCCGGAGTTGGCCTTCGCCGAGCACCGCAGTTGCGCGAAAGCGCAAACCCTGGTGGCCGAGCGTGGTTTCGCGATCACCGCGGCGGCGGGCGGTTTGGACACCGCGTTTCGCGCCGACTACGGCAGCGGTCCGCTGACCGTCGGCATCTGCGCCGAATACGACGCGCTGCCCGAGATCGGCCATGCCTGCGGCCACAACATCATTGCCGCATCGGCGGTCGGCGCGGCGTTGGCACTCGCCGATGTCGCCGACGAACTGGGTCTGCGGGTGTCCCTGCTGGGAACCCCCGCCGAAGAATTCGGCGGCGGAAAAGTGTTGCTGCTCAACGCCGGAGTGTTCGATGATCTGGCGGTCTCGGTGATGGTGCATCCGGGTCCGGTGGATATCGCGGCCGCCCGCTCGCTGACACTGTCAGCCATCCGAGTGGTCTACCGCGGCAAGGAATCTCACGCATCGGCCGCCCCGTTCCTGGGTATCAACGCGGCCGACGCGGTGACCGTCGCGCAGGTGGCGATCGGGTTGCTGCGCCAGCAGCTGGCGCCGGGTCAGCAGATGCACGGCATCGTCACCCGGGGTGGTCAGGTAGCCAACGTGATTCCCGCGCACACCGAGTTGCAGTACACGATTCGCGCGACCGATGCGTCGTCGCTGGCCGACCTGGAAGCCAAAGTGGGCGACTGCTTTCTGGCCGGCGCGGTGGCCACCGGCTGTGACTTTGACGTCGAGCACACCGAGCCGATGTATGACGCGCTCAACCCCGATCCGTGGCTGGCCGAAACGGTCCGCGCGGAGATGAGCCGGCTGGGCCGCTCACCGCTCGCGGCGGAGTATGAGGCGGCGCTGCCGCTGGGTAGTACCGACATGGGCAACGTCACCCAGGTGATGCCCGGCATCCACCCGATGGTCGGAGTCGACGCCGGTGGTGCGTCGTTGCATCAGCCCGAGTTCACCGCGGCCGCTGCCGGCCCGTCCGCCGACAAGGCGGTCGTCGATGGCGCAATCATGTTGGCGCGCATAGTTGTTCAGCTCGCAGAGTCACCAGAGCAACGCGACCGGGTGCTGGCGGCGCTGGCGGCGCGGGCGGCATCATGAGCCTCCACCACCTCGCCGCTTCCTGGCTGGCCGCCCACAACGACGACCTCGTCGGCTGGCGCCGCCACATTCACCGCTATCCGGAGTTGGGTCGCCAGGAATTCGCGACCACGCAGTTCGTCGCCGAACGGCTGGTCGAGGCGGGGCTCAACCCCAAGGTGCTGCCCGGTGGCACCGGCCTGACATGCGATCTTGGCCCCGACGGGGAGCCGTGCGTCGCACTACGCGCCGACATGGACGCGCTGCCGATGGCCGAGCGGACCGGGGCTGCTTACACCTCGACGATGCCCAACGCCGCGCACGCCTGCGGCCACGACGGGCACACCGCGATCCTGCTGGGGACCGCGCTGGCTCTGGCGGGAGCGCCGGAATTGCCGATCGGCGTCCGGTTGGTCTTTCAGCCCGCCGAGGAGTTGATGCCCGGCGGCGCGCTCGACACCATCGCCGCGGGCGCGATGTCGGGCGTCAGCCGGATCTTCGCGCTGCACTGCGACCCCCGACTGGCGGTCGGCAAGATTGCGGTGAAGCCGGGGCCGATCACGTCGGCAGCCGACATGATCGAGATCACGCTGACGTCGGCGGGCGGGCACACCTCGCGGCCGCACCTGACCGGCGATCTGGTCTACGGCCTGGGCACGCTGATCACCGGACTACCCGGTGTGCTGTCGCGTCGCATCGATCCGCGCAACAGCACCGTGATGGTGTGGGGCGCCGTCAATGCCGGCGTGGTGGCCAACGCGATCCCGCAGGTGGGCACGCTGGCCGGCACGGTCCGCACCGCCAGCCGCGAGACCTGGCTGGGGATGGAAGACATCGTCCGGGAGACGGTGACGGCGTTGCTGGCGCCACTGGGCATCGAGCACACCCTGCAGTACAACCGCGGTGTTCCACCGGTGGTCAACGAGGAGGTGTCGACCCGCATCATCACGCACGCCATCGAGGCGATCGGGCCCGATGCGCTGGCCGACACCCAACAATCCGGCGGCGGCGAAGATTTCTCCTGGTATCTCGAGGAAGTGCCGGGCGCGATGGCCCGCCTCGGCGTCTGGTCGGGTCACGGCCCGCAATCGGACCTGCACCAGCCGAACTTCGACCTCGACGAGCGCGCTCTGGGCATCGGGGTGCGGCTGATGGTCAACATCGTCGAGCAGGCCGCCGCCATCTGAACGCGAGTGTGCGTGTCTGCACGCCGACACGCCGCAGCCGCGGTACAGCCACGCACACTCGCCGGGCGCGCACGGAAATCCGCCCTGTGCACAGAGGCGGCTTTGTCCACACACCAGCCCCCGGCAGCCCCACATTCGCGGCGCAGCTTGGGTCACACGGCGACGATGGTGGACGTGAAAGACGGACTGGGTCGGCTGCTCGACGAGCAGGGCGGGGTGGTCACTTCTGCGCAGGCGTTGACCTTCCTGACTCGCCGCGGCTTGCAAGCACAGCTGGAAAGCGGTGGACTGCACAAGGTTTGGTATGGCATCTATGGCCGTGGGGACGCCGTTGACGTCCGCTTGCGGTTGCGGGGCCTGGACCTGGCAACTGGCACGAGTGTCGCCGCATGTCTGGGTACCGCCGCCGCGGCGTACGGATTCGACACCGAGCGTGGCGACGATCTGCACGTCCTCAATCCACGCGGCGGCCAGCTTCGATCCGCGGACGGGCTGGTCGTGCACCGGCGTAGCGGTGCACCACTGACCGTGTTGGCTGACCGGCCTCTCACCACGCCCGCATGGACGGCGATTGAGGTGGCCCGCGCGCTGAGCCGACCGCGGGCCCTGGCCACGCTGGACGCAGCCCTGCGTAGCGGTACGTGCAGCCGTGGCGAACTGTTGAATGCGGCCGGGCAGCAGTCCGGTCGGCGCGGCATCGTCGTCGTTCGTGAGCTCCTCGCACTGGCTGCTGCTGAGGCGGAGTCGCCGATGGAAAGCGAGGCGCGACTGGTCATGATCGATGGTGGTCTGCCGACACCGACACTCCAATACGAAGTGGTCGATATGACCGGTCGCACCTGGAGGCTGGACTTCGCCTGGCCCGAGTGTCGCGTAGCGGTCGAGTATGACGGGGTGGCCTGGCACAGCGGCGCCGAGTCGTTCTTTCGCGATCGCCGACGCACTGCGGCATTGCAGGATGTGGGATGGGTGGTCGTCGTGATCGTCGCAGAGGATGTCCGACGTCGACCGTGGGAACTCCTCCGCCGTATCGAGGCCCAGTTGAAACGCGCCCGAGCCGCGTAAGCCGGCCTCGAGCGTGCGCAGAATGCCGTCGTAGCCGGCGTGTCGCTGTGCAAACGCGCACCCTCGCGGCTAGTTGGCTAGTTGGCTAGTTGGCTAGTTGGCTAGTTGGCTAGTTGGCTAGTTGGCGGACGGCGCGGTAGGGACGGCTACCCGCCGTGCCCTGGGCCGACGTTGCGGGCCGGCCAGGTGCGGATCTTGTGGACGTATTCGCCCGGCGCGCCAGCGATTTCGGCAGCGTCGGCCATCACGCCGATGTAGCGCGCCGACGGCACACCACCTTCCCACGCGTCCACCACGTACAGCCACGCCAGCACCGGGTCGGTGTCGGTGTCGGACGCCACGCGTTCCACCCGGCAGCGGATCTTTTTGTGTACGCCGAGTTCGGAACCCTCCCAGCGGTCGAGGTTGCTCTCGTCGGCCGGTGTCATGTCGTAGAGCACGACGAACACCTTCGACGTCGGATCCTCCACGACCGTGGCCAGCGCACCTTCCCAGCCGATGTCCTCGCCGCCGAACGTCAGTCGCCAGCCATGCAGCCAGCCGGTTCCGGCCATCGGCGAGTGGGGTGCACGCTGCCGCATCTGGTCGGGATGCATGTTCGAGCCGTAAGCGGCGTAGATCGGCACGGGGAAATCTTAGACGGCGGGCGCTGACGCGGCGCAGATCCGCCACGTTCGTTAGGTTGGGGCCGTGGCAACCCGCATTGTGATCATCGGTGGAGGACCGGCCGGTTACGAGGCGGCGCTGGTCGCGGCAGCGCGCAACGCCCACGTCACCGTCATCGACTCCGACGGCATCGGGGGCGCGGCGGTGCTCTTCGACGTCGTGCCGTCGAAAACCTTCATCGCATCCACCGGCGTGCGCACCGAGCTGCGCCGCGGGCCCCATCTGGGCTTCGACATCGACATCGAAGCCGCCAAGATCTCGCTGCCCGAGATCCACCAGCGCGTCAAGCGGCTGGCCGCCGACCAATCAGCGGACATCAAAGCGCAGCTGCTCAGCGCAGGGGTCGACGTGGTCGCAGGCACGGGCCAGCTGGTCGACACCACCCCGGGTCTGGCGACCCACCGCGTGCAAGCCACCGCGCCCGACGGCACCACCAGCACCTACGACGCCGACGTCGTCCTGATCGCGACCGGTGCCAGCCCCCGCGAGCTGCCGACCGCACGGCCCGACGGCGAGCGCATCCTGACGTGGCGTCAGCTCTACGACCTGGACGCGCTGCCCGAACACCTCGTCGTGGTCGGTTCCGGCGTCACGGGCGCAGAATTCGTGCACGCCTATACCGAGCTGGGTGTCGACGTGACCGTGGTCGCCAGCCGCGACCAGATCCTGCCCTACGAGGACGCCGATGCGGCCGAAGTGCTGGAGCGGATCTTCGCCGAGCGTGGCGTCAAGCTGGTCAAGAATGCCCGGGCCGACTCGGTGACCCGTACCGACGCCGGGGTGCTGGTGACCCTGGCCGACGGGCGGACCGTCGAGGGCAGTCATGCGTTGATGACGATCGGCTCGGTGCCCAACACCGGCGGCTTGGGTCTGGACCGGGTCGGCATCGAACTCGCGCCGGGTAACTACCTGACCGTCGACCGGGTCTCCCGCACGTCGGTGTCCAACATCTACGCTGCCGGCGACTGCACCGGGCTGCTGCCGCTGGCCTCGGTCGCCGCGATGCAGGGCCGGATCGCGATGTGGCACGCGCTCGGTGAGGCCGTCACGCCGATCCGGCTGCGCACGGTCGCCGCCGCGGTGTTCACCCGGCCCGAACTCGCCGCGGTGGGCGTTCCGCAATCCGCCATCGACGACGGGTCCGTGCAGGCGCGCACGATCATGCTGCCGTTGCGCACCAATGCACGGGCGAAGATGTCGGGCCTGCGGCATGGCTTCGTCAAGCTTTTCTGCCGTCAGGCCTCCGGCGTGGTGATCGGCGGCGTGGTGGTGGCGCCGATCGCCTCGGAGCTGATCCTGCCGATCGCGATGGCTGTGCAGACCCGCCTCACGGTGAATCATTTGGCGCAGACACTGAGCGTGTACCCGTCGCTGTCGGGTTCGATCACGGAGGCGGCGCGACGCCTGATGGCCCACGATGACCTGGACTGACCGGCCCGGCCGGGTAGCCTTGGGACCAGCGACCTACTGGCGAGTAACCGACAGGAGGCTGGTGTCGTGAGCGACCCGACCCGCGTCCCGGCGAGCTTTTTGAACGCCGAACAACGCGCCTCGGCGTGGCAGCGCCTGGGCAGCGACCAATTCGACGTCGTGGTCATCGGCGGCGGCGTGGTGGGTTCGGGTGCCGCACTGGACGCCGCCACCCGTGGTCTGAAGGTTGCACTGGTGGAAGCCCGCGACATCGCTTCTGGCACGTCAAGCCGGTCGTCGAAGATGTTTCACGGTGGGCTGCGTTACCTCGAGCAACTGGAATTCGGTTTGGTGCGTGAGGCGCTCTACGAGCGTGAATTGTCGTTGACCACCCTGGCCCCGCATCTGGTCAAGCCGCTGCCGTTTCTCTACCCGCTGACCAAGCGGTGGTGGGAGCGCCCCTACGTGGCCTCGGGCATCATGCTCTACGACCAACTCGGTGGCGCGAAATCCGTTCCCGCGCAGAAGCATTTGAGTCGTGCCGGCGCATTGCGGTTATCCCCGGGCCTGAAGCGCAGTGCGCTGATCGGTGGTATCCGCTACTACGACACCGTCGTCGACGATGCCCGGCACACGCTGACCGTGGTGCGGACGGCCGCGCACTACGGCGCGGTGGTGCGGTCGTCGACACAGGTGGTGTCGTTGCTTCGGGAAGGCGACCGGGTCACCGGAGTGCGGGTCCGCGACTCCGAGGACGGCGCGGTGACCGAGGTGCGGGGCCACGTCGTGGTCAATGCGACGGGGGTCTGGACCGACGAGATTCAGGCATTGTCCAAGCAGCGCGGCCGATTTCGGGTGCGCGCATCCAAAGGTGTGCATATCGTCGTCCCGCGCGACCGGATCGTCAGCGACGCCGCGATCATCCTGCGCACCGAAAAGTCGGTGATGTTCGTCATCCCCTGGGGCAACCACTGGATCATCGGGACCACCGACACCGACTGGAATCTGGACCTCGCGCACCCGGCCGCCACCAAGGCCGACATCGACTACATCCTGGGCACCGTCAACACAGTCCTGGCCACTCCGTTGACGCACAACGACATCGACGGCGTGTACGCAGGCCTGCGGCCGTTGCTGGCGGGGGAGAGCGAGGAGACCTCCAAGCTGTCCCGCGAACATGCGGTAGCCGTGCCTGCGCCGGGTCTGATCGCCATCGCCGGCGGAAAGTACACCACCTATCGAGTGATGGGCGCCGACGCGATCGATGCTGCGGCGCAATATGTTCCGGCCAGAGTGGCGCCGTCGATCACCGAAAAGGTGCCGCTGCTGGGCGCCGACGGCTACTTCGCGCTGATCAACCAGACCGAACACGTCGGCGCGCTGGAAGGCCTGCACCCATACCGGGTGCGGCACCTGCTGGACCGTTACGGCTCGCTGATCAACGAAGTACTGGCGCTGGCCGCCGACCGCCGCGACCTGCTCGCCCCGATCGCCGCCGCCCCCGGCTACCTGCGGGTCGAGGCGGCCTACGCAGTGACCGCCGAGGGCGCGCTGCATCTCGAGGACATCTTGGCGCGCCGCACCCGCATCGCCATCGAGTACGCCCACCGTGGCGTCGACTGCGCCCGCGAGGTGGCGGACATCGTCGCCCCGATCCTGGGCTGGGCCGCGGACGACGTCGACCGCGAGGTGCAGACGTACACGGCCCGCGTCGAGGCCGAGGTGCTGTCGCAGGCGCAGCCCGACGACGCGTCGGCCGATGCGCTGC
>NZ_JBYCLA010000304.1:0-8353 GCF_057473665.1 Mycobacterium sp. TH-M25 | reverse complement strand
AGCTCAGGATGTGCGCGGCCGGAGAAGAGCATCAGGTTTTTGCGGTTATCGGTCCAGTCGTAGCTCACGTGCCGCCCTTACTGCTGTGGATCGGATGACTGTCTTAGGAATATTAGGTAGCGAAACGCCGGCCGGCTGCAGCGCCCCTGGCGTCACGTCGGCTCGTCGGGCGGTTGTCGTGCCTGTTCGGCGGCCCGCGCGGCGGCGCTGCCGGGCCGCTTGCGTTCGACCCAGCCTTCGATGTTGCGCTGCTTGCCGCCGGAAACCGCCAGCGCGCCCGGTGGCACATTCTCCCGGACCACCGTGCCGGCTCCGGTGTAGGCACCGTCGCCGACGGCTACCGGCGCGATGAACATGGTGTCGGAGCCGGTGCGTACGTGCGAGCCTACCGTCGTGCGCTGTTTGGACGTGCCGTCGTAGTTGACGAAGACGCTGGAAGCGCCGATGTTGCTGTGCTCACCGATGTCGGCATCACCGACGTAGGTCAGGTGCGGCACCTTGGTGCCGGTGCCGATGGTGGCGTTCTTGGTCTCGACGAAGGCGCCCAGCTTGCCGTCGGCGCCCAAGGTGGTGCCGGGCCGCAGGTAGGTGAACGGGCCGACGACGGCGCCGTCGCCGATCGCGGCGTCGGTGCCATGGGTGCGCACCACTGACGCGCCGTCGCCAACGGTGACGTCGGTCAGCGTGCTGTCGGGTCCGACGATGCAGCGCCTGCCGACGCGGGTGCCGCCGAGTAGCTGCGTTCCAGGTTGGATGATGGTGTCGCGGCCGATGCTCACATCGACGTCGACCCAGGTCGTCGCGGGATCGACGACGGTGACGCCGGCCAGCTGATGGGCCGTCACGATACGACGGTTGAGTTCGGCGGCCAGGTCGGCCAGCTGCACCCGGTTGTTGACACCGGCCACCAGCGAGCTGTCGTCGACGTGGCGCGCCTGCACCACCTGCCCGTCCTGCCGGACGATCGCGATCACGTCGGTCAGGTACAGCTCTTGTTGGGCGTTGTCGGCCGACAGCCGGCTCAGCGCAGAGCGCAGCGCCGAGATGTCGAAGGCGTAGACACCCGCGTTGACCTCGCGGATCTGGAGCTGGGAGGGCGTCGCGTCGGCCTGCTCGACGATCGCGATCACCTCGTTGTCCTGCGTGCGCAGGGTGCGGCCGTAACCGGTCGGGTCGGCCAGCGTGGTGGTCAGCACGGTGACGGCCGCGCCGCACGCGTTGTGGCTGGTCACCAGGTCGGCCAGCGTGTCGGCGTCGAGCAGCGGGACGTCGCCGGCGGTGACGACAACGACGCCACGGAAGTCGTCGGGCAGCGCGGTCAGGCCGCACAGCACCGCGTGGCCGGTCCCGAGCTGTCGGTCCTGCAGTGCCACAGCGATCGGGCGGCCAAGCGTTTCGGTCAGTTCACCGACGGACCGCTCGATGCGTTCGTGATCGTGGCCCAGCACCACCACCAGATGCTGCGGCGCCATCTTGGTGATCGCATGCAGCACGTGCGCCAGCATGCTGCGGCCGGCCAGCGTGTGCAGCACCTTCGGAATGTCGGACCGCATCCGGGTGCCGGCCCCGGCGGCCAGGACGATGACTGCCGACTCGCCGTGCTTGGTCGTCTCGGCCATCCAACCCTCCTCGCTGTTTGCAATCCGTTGCCCGTGTCATTATCCGCAGGTGTCCGGCAAAACAGATCGTCGACGCAGGATTCGCCGATGAACGCCGCGATGGACAATAATCAAGTGGTGGAACGTCGACGAACTGCGCAGGCCAGCCCATCGCCGATCGAGGCGCTCGAGCAGTTGCCGGCGCTGGTGTTACTGGAGCGGATCCCGGTGCCCACTGTGGCGGTGCTCCAGGACGGCACCATCGTTTTCGCGAACACGGCGTTCGCCGACATTCTGGGCCGCGAAACCGAGGAGGTCGTGGCGCTGAAGTTCTACGAGATCTTCTATGGCGCGCTCGAAACGGAATCGATGCTCTCGGTGGTCGACCGCCAGGCGAACATGGTCGTCGAGTTGGCGCACAAGGACGGTTCGACCGTGCGTGCGCTGATGAGTAGGTCGGCGCTGCGGCGTGCCGACGACGGAATCGCTCTCGCCACGTTCCAGGACCTCACCGAAGAATTGTGGGCCAACGAGCACTGAGCTAGCGGTTGCGCGCCGACACGCAGCCAGTAGTTACCGGCAACACGGCATTGCGGATCGCCGCCAATATCGCCGGGTGTTGCGCGGAATGGTCGCCGGTGGGTGGGGCGATTAGGCGGGGGGGCCGCTCCGCGCCTTGCAGTCGATCCAGGGCTGCCCGACCGCCTTTCGCGAAGAACTGCTCCGCATCCTCGGGCGAGGCAATCAGCGTCACGTCGACTCCGCGGCGGGCAAGCGTCGTGAGCACAACCTCCGGCCGCCACACGAGTCCGGCCCAGGTCAATAACCGCAAGACCGACCCTGGGAAATGGTTGTGCAGGTATGTCTTCGCCGGGTTCCTGCCCGGGTTGAGAAGTGTTTTAAGGCGATTCGTCTTGGACTCGCCGGAACCGGCGATCGGATCACCAGGTGCGTTGGCATCCAACGCTTTTTTCCGGTTGTACCACTGCGACGGCACGGTTGAAGTGGCGTGCCAATTCCACACCATGACGTTGACCAGTATCGCTGCCCGCGCACCGATACTGCGGGCGGTTTGAGCGGCGTACCACGAGCCGGAGCAGATACCGACGACCTCGAGTTGGCCGGCATCAGCACACGCATGTCTGGCGACCGCCAGCGAGTCGGTGATGTCGGCCTTGAAATACACGCTGCGCCAAGGGTCTCGGCTGATCTGACTCGAAAGGCCCAGTCCTGCCGGGTCCCACCGGACCGCCTGCGACCCGGTCGCGGCAATGCGACGTGACAGTTCGACCCATTCCCGGGCGGGTCCGACGTGCAAGTCCTTGGCCGTGATGAAGAACAACACGGTCTTTGCCGGCGCTGGGCTCGGGGGACGGGGCAGCGTGCGGATGGCGAACAAGCCGCTCGGTTCGATTCGTTCGATGCGCTCGACAACGTCGACACCGTCGGGCCCTTCGGCCGGCATCGTCACCGTCGTCAGGTAGCGCGGTGCGGCGTTACGGACGCGGGTTGGAGCTTTTGTGTCGATCCACTCGACGATGGAGTCGATCGCATTGGCCGGAACCGGTAGGAAGATCTCCTGCGGCCGGGCGCATTCCGGCAGGCCGCTCGCTTCGATCGCATCAACTCCAACGGACGACGCCAGAGCGGTCAGGCGGGTGTCGGTCTCGGTGGGCCGTCCCACTAGGAGTACGTCCTCGACGCCGTGAACGCTGAGTGGATCTGCGGCCATGCGTAACGCGGCGAATTCTGCTGCGGCGTGGACACTGAATCGCCCTCCGATGACGGACACATCGCCGGACGACGTAGCGTCCTCGCCCACCGCCAGCCGGAACAGCGCGGAGTGTTCGCGGAGGTAGCGCTTTCCCGTGCCGGCAGGATCGAGATAGGCCACCCGTTTGATCGGGTGGGACCGGGCCAGGCAGTCCTGCAGGATCAGGCACCCGGCACGTATGCCGACAGCCGTCGTCGGCTCGGCGCCGATCAGCGTGAGGTAATCCAGCGCGTGGCCCACGCTTGCCACCCAGCCGGCCACCGCGTCATCACGCCCCTGAGCGTGCGCGGAATCGCCCGTACCCAGGTAGTCGAATCGCAGCACGCCAAAACCAAGGCGGGCCAGACCCTCGGCGAGGGTCCGGTGTAGCCGGGTACTGTCCATCCCCTCTTTGCCGAGCGAACCACAGATCAGGACCCCGCCCCTGATCAGCTGGTTGGCCGGCAGATGAACCACGCCGAACAACGGCGAATCCGGCGGTCCGAAAAATGTCGGTACCTCGGTCGTCGTCAACGACATCTCACCGGCTCCCGGTCGATTTCAGCCGGCAGCGGAGCGGAACGCGGATGGACGCGCTGCCGGTGCAGCGCGGCAACGCGCAGGGGAATTGCGATCAGGCACAGCAGCGCAAACGGCACATATTCGGCGAGCTGGACCCAGGACTGTGCATTCGCATCGAATACGCCCAGGACGTGAATCGAGCCCAGCACAAAGTCCCGGCCGAAGGCGATCAGAATGTACGTCGTACCCAGCAAGAGCAGCGGTCGCCACAGACGGCCCATGCGGTGTGCTCCGATTCCGAATGACAGCAGCACGAGCAGGTAGGCGAAGAACAGCGCAACCAGGAAGAACCACAGCAGGCCGCCCTGCAATGGCACCCGGCCGGTGACGACACCAAGCCAGACGACCAATCCGATGTGGACCTGAAGTGCGGCGGCGAAAGCCAAGCCCGAGGATCGTGCCACGCGGGCCGGCCCGGCAAAGGCCGGTCTCAACAGGATCGCCATCGCACCGCCCGCATACGAGAGCCAGAAATACAGAAAAGACCAGCGCGCCGTGACCCGCACCGCGAACCGGAGGCCTTCGGGACCGGTGCCGTCAGCGGCCAAGGCGGCTACCGCAAGCGTGAGCGCGCCGCTCAGCGCGCCAGCCGCCCACGCCCAGGTGGGATCGTGTCGGCGGATCATGTCCCATCCCCTTTGGCCGCCACCGCGGGCCCAGCCGATCCGGCGTCGCCGCAGACCACCACGACGACAGCCATTGCGTGGCAATCGGCGTGCGAAAGCGACAACGACGCGCGGAGCCAGCCGTGCAGTCGCGCCCGCTCGGCGACTGATCCGCTCAACCGAAGCCGCGGCAGCGGACCATCCCGCGTCACCTCGATCTCACGCAACGGAAACGACATGTCGGGTTCGGCAAATGCCTTGATCACTGCTTCCTTGGCCGCGAACCGGGCCGCAAGTCCGTGCGCCCGGTTGAGGCCCTGACAGTCCTCGATCTCGCCGGCCGTGAAGACCTTGTGCAAGTAACGGTCACCGAATAACGCCAGCGAATCCTGAACTTCTCGCACGGAAAGGACATCGCATCCGGCGCAGATATGGTGCCCATCGATTTCAGTTGGCAAGGTGATCATGCTTTCGTCGAAATCATCTTAATATCAACGGAATTCACCGACACTCATTCCTTGGGGTGCCAATCCGGCAGCTGTCTTGACCAACCCTTCGACCACCTTCGAGATGTTGTGCACCGACTCAAAGGTAGACTTCTTGAGCACTTCTTCAGGGAACTCGATGTCGAATGCATCCTCGAGCGCAAGCATCACATCGACCGACGCGTGGGATGTGAGGCCGAGCTTGTACAGGTCTGCGCGATCATCCACCTCGTGTGGATCGACCGCCATCCGGCCATGCGCAGTTAAGATGTCACGAACCTGGTTCGCTATCACGCTTTCCTCGTATCTCTGCCGTGGCTCAATCGGATGAGCCGGTCTGGGGTCCAGCAACTTTGGTGATTCAGCCGCGCGACAACTCTGTCGGCGGGACGTAGCTCCCGGTCTCTCTGATCCGCTTACGCGCGGCGCGACGGTAGCCGTAGAAATCCGATATGTGGGCTGGACTGTCGTACAGCCAGTCGAGGGGCTCTCGCATGTTGTCCACGTAGCCGATCGAGTAGGAGCCCCGCTGATAGCCCATGAGCCTGAGCAGACCCTCGGGGAGGGTGCGAGCGATCTCGGGAGGGCAAGCGAGATACTGGTTTTCCTCCTGCCGCAGCCACCCGAGCGAATAGCTCACGTTCATCCCGATCCGGCTGGCCGCGGTGGTGTTGGCGCCGCCGCCGTGAAATATCGATCCGGTGTACAGCAGGACCGAACCCTTGGTCATGATCGCCGGCGACGACAGCGCCGGGTCCACATCGTCAGGATCGTCTTCCCACTGATGACTGCCCACCACTATCCGCGTCGCACCCGAGTCTTCGGTGAAGTCGGTGACGGCCCACATGGTGGCAACTTCGGCTTCAAAGCCCTGGGGGAACTGGAAGCGATCGAACGACCACTGATCGCGATGGATCATCTGCGCCGGTTCACCGGGTCCTATGGTCACCAATTGGGTCAAATCGATCTGGAAGGTACTGGCGTGGTCACCCAGCACCAGATCGAGCGAGTCGATGATCGTCGAGTTGGTGATCAGTGAACGGGCGGTCTGTGATCGGGCGATCAGAGCGCCGGTGCGTCGGGTGGTTGTGCCCAGGAATTTAGTGTTGCCGCCACCGGTGGCAGCGAGGTGCGGCTCGACCTCGGCCCGTATCAGGTCCATCGTCTCGGCAGCAGCGAGGTCGGCGACGATGACGCAGCCATCTCGCTTGAGCACCTCCGCGACATCCGCGGGCGAGGTTCCCGAACCGACCGAACGTACTGCTTTTGGCATGACTGTCACTATACAAGATGATAATATAAAATTTCGATGACTATTAGTCGGTTATTAGCTATTTTTCGTGATCGGTAGCGAAAGGCGGCAACAGATGCTCCCGTTTCGATTCGGCGTTCACTCCTCGGTAGCGCCAACTATGTCCGCGTGGCGCGATCAGGCCCGGACGGCCGAGGATCTCGGCTATTCGACCTTGTACGTCGCCGACCATTGCGGCGATCAGTTCGGGCCTCTGGTGGCCACGACCGTCGCCGCCGAAGCGACCTCCACCCTGCGCGTCGGGACCGTGGTACTGAACAACGACCTCCGCAATCCGGTGGTCCTGGCCAAAGAAATCGCCACCCTGGGCCTGGCGGCCGAAGGTCGGGTCGAGGTGGGCCTCGGCGCGGGCTGGCTCGAGAGCGACTACGCGCAAGCAGGGATTGGGTTCGACAAGCCGGCTGTCCGGGTGGATCGATTGGACGAGAGCCTGACCGTGCTGAAAAGCCTGTGGAGCGAGGGGAAAGCCACATTCGCCGGCGAGTATCACACGGTGTGCGACGCCCGTTGCGATCCTCGGCCTGAGTCGCCCCCTCGCGTCATTGTCGGCGGTGGAAGTCGGCGAATCCTCACGGTTGCCGCCCGGCAAGCGGACATCATCGGTGTCAACACCAGCCTGGCTTCGGGCCTCAATGCCGGCGACCTGGCGAGCCACGCCACCTACGATCACTACGACCGCTGCCTGGCCTGGATACGCGACGCGGCGCCGGAGCGGTTCGATTCGATCGAGCTGCAGATCATGGCCTTTGCGACCAGAATTGTCACCAGTCGCCGCGCGGCGGCGCGCACCGCAACCATGCTCGGCCTTTCCGGTGAAGATGCCCTGGATCTGCCGATCGTCCTGATTGGCGCCGTAGAGGAGTTGTGCGAGCGGCTTCTGGATTACCGCACGAGGTGGGGCTTCTCCAACATCGTGGTGCCGGGCGACGCGATGGAGTCCTTCGCGCCGGTTGTCGCCCAACTGACGGGTGCTTAGCCCGGGCGCCTGCCGCGGGCCATCGTGGCGACGGTTCGCAACCTCAGGCAGACACAGGTCAGGCCCATATCGCCACGAGGAAACGCCGCGATCCACCAGCCGCCAGCCTTCGGAATCCGCAGCGCATTCACGGATGTCGCAAGAAGACTGAAAGCCTTCTGTAGGTTGATTAACATTCAAATCGTATGTATTATCCGTAAGAAGATTAACTCTGGTATTTAAGCACGCGCGTCGGCGCACACCCCGGTCGGGGGTGCTTTCAGCAGAAGGAGCACATGTCAGTGGTGGCCACCGCGGCAGAGATGCCCTTAATAGGCCTGACCACATGTTGCTCTGCCCGGCGTGACCGTTGTCCGGCGGCTATGGGATGTGTCCGATGATCGAGATGGCCATCGTGGGGCTCGGGTCATGGGGTCTGTGCGTTCTGGAACGGACGGTCAACCGGGCACGTCGGACAGGCAGGCCGGCACGAGTGCACATCGTCGAGCCGGCTCAGCTCGGAGGCGGGGTCTACTCCGCGGGGCAGCCCGACTTCCTGGTGCTCAACAACGCCTGCGGTCAGCTCTCCCTCTACGCCGCCCCGGACGAGGACAACCCCCCGCCCTACGCCGTAGGCCTGCATCAATGGGCCATGGTCTGCGGCTACCGCTGGGTGGGGTACGAGTGCCGCATCGGCGCCGGAGGTGAGCGCATCCGGCCCACCGACTACCTGCCCAGGCGATTGATGGGCGAATACCTCGCCTGGTTCTACGAAACGCTGGTGGACTATGCGCCGCCGAACCTCGAGATCGTCCGGCACTACTCTGCGGCTGTCGACATCTCGCCGGCCCTTCAGGGGCGCGAGACGGTGCTGCTGGACAACTGTGCCACCTTCACTGTCGACCATGTCGTGCTCACTTCAGGGCACACCTGGAATCGGGAGCGCGGAGCCGCCGGGGGCGTGCGTTACCTGCAGCCCTACCCCATCGAGTCCCTCGACCAGAGCGCTCCGGGCGGATCCTCGGTGGCCGTGGCGGGGATGGGTCTAGTCGGCTTCGATGTC
>NZ_JBYCLA010000303.1:0-3387 GCF_057473665.1 Mycobacterium sp. TH-M25 | reverse complement strand
ACGGGGCGCCGAGCGATGCGACCTGGCTGCGCACCGGCGACCTCGGGGTGTACCTCGACGGTGAGCTTCACATCACCGGACGCATCAAAGACATGATCATCATCGATGGCCGCAACCACTATCCGCAGGATATCGAGGCCACTACGGCGGAGGCGTCGCCGAAAGTCCGATCGGGTTATGTCGCAGCGTTTTCGGTGCCCGCCGATGAGGTCGGCGAACGCGTCGTGATCGTCGCCGAACGCGCACCGGGGGCCGGCCGGGCCGACCTGCAACCGATCATCGACGCCATTCGCGCTGCGGTGTCACGACGGCACAACCTGCCGCTGGCCGACGTGCAGCTGGTGGCGGCCGGTGTCATCCCGCGAACCACCAGTGGCAAGCTCGCCCGGCAGGCGTGCCGGGCGCTGTATCTCAGCGGCGAGTTGGGTCAGCGCAACCACTCGTGATGCGCGAGAGTGCTCCCACCGACAGTCCCTCTCGGGAAATGTGTCGGTAGCTGCACTCTCGGGTCAGGCAGCGGCGCCGGGCTTCAGGTAGGTGACGAGGCTGACGTCGAGCATCTCCTCGGAGAAGTAGAACTCGCAGCCACGCAGATACTTCATGTAGCGCTCGTAGACCTCTTCGGACTGGATCTCGACGGCCTTGTCTTTATTGGCCTCCAGCGCGTCGCCCCACAGATGCAGGGTCTTGATGTAGCTCTCCCGCAGCGAAATCGGCTCGGGCACCACGAAACCGGCCTTCACGCCGTGCTCGACCATCATGCCGGTGGACGGCAGGCGGCCGCCGGGGAAGATCTCGGTGAGGATGAACTTGATGAACCGGGCCGTCTCGAAGGTGACCTTCTTGCCACGCGCGTTCAAGTCGTACGGATGGTAGGCCACGCTGCTCTGCACGGTCATCCGCCCGTCTTCGGGCATGATGTTGAAGGTGTTCTTGAAGAAGTGGTCGTAGTTCTCGAAGCCGAAGTGTTCGAACGCCTCGATCGACACGATCCGATCGACCGGCTGGTGGAAGTCCTCCCAACCCTGCAACAGAACCGTGCGCGAGCGGTCGGTGTCGAGGCTGTTGAGAACCTGCTGAGCGCGGGCGTGCTGGTTGTTGGACAGCGTGAGGCCGATGACGTTGACGTCGTACTTCTCCACCGCGCGGCGCATGGTGGTGCCCCAGCCGCAGCCGATGTCGAGCAGCGTCATGCCGGGCTTGAGGTCGAGTTGGTCGAGGTTCAGGTCGACTTTGGCGATCTGGGCTTCCTCGAGCGACTGGTCGTCGCGGGTGAAGTAGGCGCTGCTGTAGGTCCGGGTCGGGTCCTGAAACAGTCCGAAGAAGTCGTCGGATAGGTCGTAGTGGGCCCGGATGTCCTCCGGCCGCGTCCGTGTCTGAGTCGGGCCATCTTTTTCAGGCATCAGCGTGTGTTAACCCTTTCCTACTGCCCGGGCTTAGACCGCACCCAGGTTGCGTGAGGACAATACCCGGCTCAATCAGCCGACGAAGCAACAACGTCGTTGTTCAACGTGCTCGTGTCGACTACTTCTTCAGCGTGAACTGGTTGACGTCGATGTATCCGACGCGGAATGCCTTGGCGCAACCAGTCAAATAATGCATGTAGCGGTCGTACATCTCCTGCGACTGGATCTCGATGGCTTCGTCCTGGTGCGCCTCCAGCGCCGCCGACCAACAGTCCAGCGTGCGGGCGTAGTGCGGCTGCAGCGATTGGCGGCGGGTCAGCGTGAAGCCGCCCTTGGCGGAGCGCTCCTCGACCATCTCGATCGACGGCAACCGGCCGCCGGGGAAGATCTCGTCGACGATGAACTTCATGAACCGGGCCAGCTCGAAGGTCAGCGGCATGCCGCGCTCGGTCATCTGCGCCGGGGTCAGCCCGGTGATCGTGTGCAGCAGCATCACCCCGTCGTCGGGCAGGGCATTGTGGGCCATGGTGAAGAATTCGTCGTAGCGGTCGTGACCGAAATGCTCGAACGCGCCGATCGACACGATGCGGTCCACCGGCTCGTGGAACTCCTCCCAGCCAGCCAGGCGGACTTCCTTGCTGCGGGGGCCGGCAAGAGCGTCCAGCGTCTTTTGGGCATAGCCGGCCTGGTTCTTGGACAGCGTCAGGCCGATGACGTTCACGTCGTACTTCTCGACGGCGCGACGCATCGTGCTGCCCCAACCGCAACCGACGTCCAATAGCGTCATCCCGGGTTGCAGGCCGAGCTTGCCCAGCGCCAGGTCGACCTTGGCCTGCTGCGCCTCTTCCAACGTCATGTCGTCGCGTTCGAAGTAGGCGCAGCTGTAGGTCTGGCTCGGGTCGAGGAAGAGTGCGAAGAACTCGTCGGACAGGTCGTAGTGAGCCTGGACGTCTTCGAAATGCGGCCTCAGCTTGTCTGGCATAGCTCAACTCGCCTTCCTGGATTTGTCGTGGTCCCCGCCCGCGCTGGGCGGAGTGCCAGCCCTCCGGCGATCCGTGAGACATGCTAGTCGATGGGCATGGTCAGGCCGAATCCTGGAAGCGGTGGCTCAAGCCAGGGCGAATGTGCTCGTCAGCTCGCTGATGATGTCGTCCCACAGCTCTTCGGGCAAGTCGTGGCCCATGCCGTCGAACAACCGCAGGCGAGCACCCGGGATCGTCCGGGCTACCACTTTGCCGCCGAACGGTCGTTGCAGCTTGTCGGCCGTACCGTGCAGGACGACGGTCGGTGCGCTGATCTGCCGGCCATATTTCGCCAGGCTCCCGCTGGCGATGATCGCGCCGAAATGCCGGGCCGTTCCCCACGGGTAGTAGCAGCGCTCGTAGGCCTCAATCGCCTCGTCGCGCAACCGCTGCTCGGGAGCCGGGTAGCGCGGGCTGCCGATGATCCGCCAGACCTTCACCGAATAGTCGACGATCACCTCGATCGGCGAATGCGGTGACGGGCCCCTGAGCACGGCGAGCAGGGCGCTTGGGTGGGGCGGCGGCAGGAACGGCTGGTTGTTGCTGGAGAAGATCACCGCCAGCGACCGGGTGCGTTGTTGGAATCGGGCCGCGAAGATCTGGGCGATCATGCCGCCCATCGACGCGCCGACGATGTGCGCGTGGACGATCTCGAGGTGGTCGAGGATCGCGGCCGCGTCGTCGGCCATGTCCTCGAGCCGGTAGTCCGCTGTGCCGGGAATGCCGAGCCAGAACTTGAGCAGATTGGGGATCAGCGCCCCGCCGTTGCTGCGTCGCTCGGTTTTCGTGGACAGTCCGACGTCGCGGTTGTCGTAGCGGATCACCCGCAGGCCCTGGGCGACCAGCTTCTCGCAGAACCCGTCCCGCCACAGCAACAGCTGCGAGCCGAGGCCCATGATCAGCAGAACAGCGGGGTCGCCCGGTTCGCCCATGTCCTCGTAATAGATGTCCAAATCGCC
>NZ_JBYCLA010000302.1:0-7868 GCF_057473665.1 Mycobacterium sp. TH-M25 | reverse complement strand
TCAGCAGCCCGGCCTCGGCCAGGTGCTCCACGATCGGCGCGAACAGCGACGGCGGCATCTCGAGATAGAACAGGCAGTGCTGGGTGGAACCGATCTGGGTGGCCAGCGTGTCGTAGAGCGCGGCGTCGGTGACGTCACCGTGCAGGTAGGACAACCGCTTGGCGAAGCGGTCGAAGACCTTTCCGTCGACCTTTTCACCAGTGCCTTCGATCGCCTTGCGGGCACGCTTCACCAACTCGTCGACGCTGATGTCGTCGCTGGCCACACCCAGAATCGGGCACTGCAGCAACCCGCGGCGCTCAAGCCGGTAAAGGGCCTGAAACGTCATCTTGCGGGCCAAGTCGCCAGTGATACCGAAAATCACCAGCAGGTCTGAGTCGTCGGTGCCGAATTCGGCCAATGCAAACCTCCAGGAGAAATCGGCTGGTCAGCGCGGGCTCGTTACCTGCCTAGCTCAATTCGCCGCGGCCAGCGTCAACCCTAAACACTACGCCTGCACCCGACAACCAACAGATAGCCGCTCATCCGGGTGGGCAAACCTTCGGCAGCTCAACACTGGCGAAATATTTACCCGCAGTTGATTTTTCGACACCGTGTGAATCCGGCTGCCAGCGATTCACTCCGCGACCCCAGTCATCGTGGCGGCCGAGAGGCAGAGCTGAAGGGCTTCGCCGGCACCCACCGGCTCTACGCCATGGCCGCCGCCTAGCGGCTAGTCTTCGCCCGCTTCGGCCAGTCGCTGTTGCAGCCGGTCACGGATCTCGTTGGGTGTGTACGCCCGTCGCCGCCGCTGGTCGCGGACCACCAGTGCGCCGCCGGCTGCCACCCCGACAACCCCGGCCAAGCCCAGCAACTTCCAGACGGTGCGCATCGGCCCAGGGTATTCGCGAGTGCATCCTGGCGGGACCGCTATGTGCATATGGTTCGGTAGTGAATACGCACACGGTTGGGTTGAGCCAAGCCCTGGAACACACCAGAACCGGCGACGTCTGGCTGTTCCGCGGGCATTCGGGCCCCGACCGGGCGATCCAGACCCTGTCGAACAGCCCCGTCAACCACGTCGGTATGACGGTGGCGATCGAGGACCTGCCGCCGTTGATGTGGCATGCCGAACTCGGCGACAAGCTGAACGACGTCTGGACCGCGACCAACCACCGGGGTGTGCAGCTCAACGATGCCCGCGAGGCCGTCGAGCGCTGGCTGACCCGTTACGGCCAGCGCTGCTGGTTGCGTCAGCTGACGCCCGACATCGACCAGGAGCAGGAGCATCGGCTGCTGCGCGTTATCGCGCGCATGGACGGCACGCCATTTCCGTCCACCACCCGGCTGACCCTGCGGTGGCTGCGCGGTCAGCTCCCGACCAGGTACGACTGGGTGCGCGGGCTTCCTTGGATCGACTCCCGCGTGCGCGAAGCGACCCGTCGGCGCCGAGCAGAACAGCGCAAGGCAGGCTTCGAATCCGCCTATTGCGCCGAGACCGTGGCCGTCACCTACGAGGAGATGGGGCTTATCGAGACCGAGAAGCGGTCGAATTGGTTTGATCCTGGCCGGTTTTGGAGCGGTGACAGGCTACCGTTGATCGCGCCGTACGGGCTGGGCAGCGAAATCGCAGTCGTGGCGGATTGACCGCCTCACACCCCGAACTTGGCCCGCGCCTCGTCGGTGACCAGAGTGAAGAGGTTGCCGTCAGGATCGCGGTCGAGACGAATGTCATGGGCCCGATGCCAGGTGCCTCCTAAGACGAGAACGTCAGAGCGGCATCCAGACGTTGTTGTTCCAGAATCCCCAGGTCCGCGCGGTCATGTTCCACATCACCTGCGCTCCGGGCGCCCACGGCGGTGGGGGCGGTTGGGGCGGCGCCCAGGCCGGCGGAAGCCCCCAGGGCCCATTGCCCATCGCCCCGCCCTGACCGGCGGCTCGCTGCCAGTCGTGGCACTGATGCCAGTCCCAGTCGTAGATGGTCCCCCAGCCCGCATCCCACGGCTGGCCCGGGCACCAGTGAAAAGCCGGCACCGCGTGAGCGGTCCCGTTGGCCGGCAGGGCCGCTCCCAGCACGGCCAGCGCCAAGACCCACGCCAGTCGCTTCATCGTCGCCATCTGCCAGAGTGTGCCCTAATGGCACTCAGAGCATGTGCTAAACCGCGCGCCGCGCGGGCGGCGGGACCCAGGCCTGAAGTGCCCGGCGACCGATCAACTGACAGTTGTGGGTGAAAGCCAGCTTTTTGGCCGCGTCGGTGAATTCCTGATTGCTGATGACGATGCTTTTGGTGCAGTCGTGGTGACGCGCCCCCGCTACCACCTGCTGGACCGCCGCGACCCCGACGGGCTTGCCGAGCCGCTTGCATTGCACGGCCACCGCTCGGTCGTCGCGCCGGGCGATCAGGTCGACGCCGTAGTCGCCGCTGCCCGGAGTGAAGGTGACCTGCCAGCCGGCCCGCTCGAGGCGCGCTGCGACATAGTCCTCGAAGTCCGTTCCGGCCATCGCGTCGATTGCTGCCATGCCGTCGCTCGGCCGACGCCGCTCGGCCGCCAGGACGACGGCGAGAACCAGACCCACAGCCGCGCCCGCCAAGCCGACCTTGACGCTGCGCCCGACGAGGCCCGCGAAGAGCCCGAAGTAGACCGGCAGGAACAGGTAGGTGATCTTCATCTCGGGCCGAGGATAGAGGCGCTCACCGACATTCGCGGGCAGGAAGCCGCTGATGCCCGCTTCGGCTTTGCCGACGTGCGGCGACCGAATTATCCAAGTCACCCGTCGCGCCAAGGTTCCCGCGCTACTCTTTGCCGATGATCGCGGGCGACAAGGCGCCTGACTTCACCCTGTACGACCACACCGGTCGGCCTAGAACACTGTCCGCGCTCCTTGCCGCAGGTCCGGTTGTGCTGTTCTTCTTCCCGCTGGCGTCCTCGCCGATTTGCACTGCGCAGGCCTGTCACTTCCGGGACTTGAGCGCCGAGTTCGCCAGAGCGGACGCCCAGCGGGTGGGGATCAGCACCGACACGGTCGACAGGCAGGCCCACTTCGCCCGGCAGCGTTCGTTCGACTATCCGCTGCTCTCCGACGCCGACGGCGTGGTGTCCGAACTGTTCGGGGTGCGCCGAGGCAGGTTCGCCAGGCTGCGCAGAGCTGTCATGGCGAGCGATGCGCCTCGGCGTCGCCGGCACACTCGGCGCCGCGGCCTGCTGGCCCGGCTGCTGCCGGTCCGCCGGACCACATTCATCATCGACGTCGACCGCACCGTGCTCAAGGTCATCGCCAACGAGGTGCGCGCATCGGTGCACGCCGACGCGGCGTTGCGGTTTTTGCAGAACCACGAGGCGCCTAGTCGGCCACCGGTCGGGCAGCACGAGGCGGCCAGCGACTGGTTCACCGAACCGGAAGCCACCGACACACCGAGCTTGGTCCGGCCATTCACACTGGCGACGGGGCGTATCGACGCCGGGGTCGACGTGGCGCTCGATGCTCCGGTCGAAGCGCTCGACACGACGGCGATCACGCCACGCTGGCGGAAAAACGATGTCCGGGGCCAGATCCTGACATGGTCCGCGCACAGTCCGTCGGTCGCCGAGCTCGCGTCGCGGTTGTCGTTGCCGCTCGGCGCGACGCGGTTCCTGGTCGACGATCTGGCGACACAGGGCTATGTGCGGGTGCGCGCACCGCGCGGCGACTCGATGACGATCGATGAACGCCGCGACATGATCGACCGGACCCTGCGTGGCTTGAGGGAACTGCGCGCGAGTTCCTGAAAATTTAGACGTTGAACCGGAATTCGACGACGTCGCCGTCGGTCATCACGTAGTCCTTGCCCTCCATGCGGACCTTGCCCGCCGACTTGGCCGCGGCCATCGACCCGGCAGCGACCAAATCGTCGAAGGATACGATTTCGGCTTTGATGAAGCCCTTCTCGAAGTCGGTGTGAATCACGCCGGCCGCCTTGGGCGCGGTGTCGCCTTGGTGGATGGTCCACGCCCGCGACTCCTTGGGCCCGGCGGTCAGATAGGTCTGCAGCTTCAAGGTGTGAAAACCGGCCCGCGCCAACGCATCCAGACCGCGCTCGGTCTGTCCGATCGACTCGAGTAGCTCGCCGGCCGACTCCTCGTCGAGCTCTTGCAGCTCGCTCTCGATTTTCGCGTCGAGGAACACCGCGTCGGCGGGCGCGACCATCGCGCGTAGCTCGGCCTTGCGGGCGTCGTCGGTCAGCACCGACTCGTCGGAGTTGAACACGTAGAGAAACGGTTTGGTGGTCATCAGGTTCAGCTCACGCAGCAGTGACGCGTCGACGCCGGCCGCGAACAGCGTCTTGCCGCCGTCGAGAATCTCTTGCGCGGCGCCAGCAGCGTCGTATAACGGCTTGCGCTCCTTGTTGTTTCGGGCTTCCTTCGCCAGCCGCGGCACGGCCTTCTCCAGTGTCTGCATATCGGCGAGAATGAGCTCGGTCTCGATCACCTCGATGTCAGCGCTCGGATCGACCTTGCCGTCGACATGCACCACGTCGTCGTCGGCGAACACCCGCACCACCTGACAGATCGCGTCGCACTCGCGGATGTTGGCCAGGAACTTGTTGCCCAGGCCCGCGCCCTCGGAGGCGCCCTTCACGATTCCCGCGATGTCGACGAAGGTCACCGGCGCCGGCACGGTCTTCTCGGAGCCGAACATCTCGGCGAGCTTGGTCAGCCGCGGATCGGGCAGCGGGACCACACCCTCGTTCGGCTCGATCGTCGCGAAGGGGTAGTTGGCGGCGACCACGTTGTTCCTGGTCAGCGCGTTGAAAAGGGTCGATTTGCCGACATTCGGCAGACCCACGATCCCAAGGCTGAGGCTCACAGGGACACAAGTCTAGGAGAGCCTGCAAGTTTGGCACGCCCGCGCATTACTAACGAGGTCGTTACGCGCCTTTCGGCGTCCAGCCGGTACGGTCGACATGTGTCAGAACAGCCGGCCCGGTCGGAGGTGGCCGCAGACCACCGCTCGATCGTCCCGTCGGTTCCCGGTGTGCCGTGGTGGGCCGCGGTGGCCATCGCGGTGACTGGTGTCGCCGCAGGCTTTGCGTTCGACGCCGGCTCCGGCAAGGAGCTGACCATTGTCTTCTCCGGTCTGTACGTGATGGGCTGCGTCGCGGCGGTGCTCGCCGTCCAGCAGGCCGGCGTCTTCACCGCGGTCATCCAGCCACCGCTGATCTTGTTCTGCGCGGTACCCGGTGCCTACTTCCTGTTCCACGGCGCCAAGTTCACCGGCGTCAAAGACCTCGTCATCAACTGTGGCTATCCGTTGATCGAGCGTTTCCCGCTGATGCTGTCGACCTCACTCGGCGTCCTGCTGGTGGGCCTGGTCCGGTGGTACCTCGGCATGGTCTCCTCGCGCGCGACCACCACTGACGTGGACGAGACCACCGGTAGCGAGGAGAAGCGAGTCGGGCTGGTCGAGCGGTTGACCGCACTGCTCCATCGCGACACCGCCGATGTCGAGCCGACCGAGAAGTCCGTCCGGCCCCGCGCCCGGCGGGAGCATTCCGTGGCGCGATCGAGCGCAGCCGACAGAAGGACCGGTCGACGTCCGGCGACCTCGACGCGCACCCGACGGCCGCGCCCACCGCTGGACGACGCCGAGCCGGCCCGCGATCGTGGACGCCGACGCCCGACACGCGACGTGGACACCGGTGAGCCACGGCGCCGCGCCAGGGCGCCGCGCGATCCGGAGTCGCGTGGCCGTTTGCCGCGGGAAGTGCGCCGTGACCCGCTGACCCGCCGCGACCGCTTCGATCCGTACGAAGCTGCTGAGTCCTTTGACACTCCCCCGCCGCGACGCCGGTCCACGCCGAACGGCGCGGCCGCGACCCATCACCCCATCTCGCAGGTCCGGTACCGCAAGACCGCCGGCGGAGAACCGCCGTACGACGAACGCCCGCGGCGGCCGCGCAGGCCGTCGGCCGACCCCTGGGACTAGCTGTCGCGTGGGCCGGTGGCGCGCCTGATCTCCCGCGGCAGGGCGAACACCAGCGTCTCGTTGGCCGTTGTCACGGGCTGAACCACGTCGTAACCGTGGTCGGCCAACCGCTCCAGCACGCCACGCACCAGCACCTCGGGCACCGACGCACCGGACGTCACGCCGACCGTGCTGACGCCGTCCAGCCAGGCGGGATCGATGTCGTCGGCGTAGTCGACCAGATGCGCGGCCGCCGATCCGGCGCCGAGCGCGACCTCGACCAACCGCACCGAGTTCGACGAGTTGCGTGAGCCGACGACGATCACCAGCTCGCATTCGGGCGCCATCGCCTTGACCGCGACCTGGCGATTCTGGGTCGCGTAGCAGATGTCGTCGCTGGGCGGATCCTGCAGCTTCGGGAAGCGGGCCCGCAGCCGCTGCACGGTTTCCATCGTCTCGTCGACCGACAGCGTGGTCTGGGACAACCAGATCACTTTGTTCTCGTCGCGCACCGTGACACGGTCGACAGCGGCCGGACCGTCGACCAACTGCACGTGGTCGGGCGCTTCACCAGCGGTGCCGACGACCTCCTCGTGGCCTTCGTGGCCGATCAGCAAGATGTCGTAGTCGTCGCGGGCGAATCGCTTGGCCTCGTTGTGCACCTTGGTCACCAGCGGGCAGGTCGCGTCGATGACCTTCAGCTGCCGCTCGGCGGCCGTGACGTGCACCGTCGGCGCGACGCCGTGAGCGGAGAACACCACGATCGCGCCCTCGGGGACCTCGTCGGTCTGCTCGACGAAGACCGCGCCCGCCTTGGCGAGGGTCTCCACCACGTAGCGGTTGTGCACGATCTCGTGCCGGACGTACACCGGCGGGCCGTGCTTTTCCAGCGCGCGCTCCACGGTCTCGACGGCGCGGTCGACGCCGGCGCAGTATCCCCGCGGCTCGGCCAGCAGCACCCGCTTTCCGGTCACCGGCTCGGACACACCAGCCGTCATCCCAATGTGTGGGCCCATGTTCACCGTCGGCGGCATGACACCCAGGGTACTGGGCAGAATTCGCGCGCTCAGCTTGGAGTTGTCCGCCGGTTAAGGCAATCTTGACGGCATGGCTACTGCACCGTACGGGGTCCGGCTGCTGGTCGGCGCTGCGACGATGGCCGTCGAGGAGACGATCCGGCTGCCGCGAACCATCCTGATGTACCCGATGACGCTGGCCAGCACGGCCGCACACGTCGTGATGCGATTCCAGCAGAACTTGGCTGAGCTGGTGATCAAGGGCGATGCCACCCTGGAGCAGATCTTCCCGCCCAAGGACGAGCAGCCCGAGTGGGCGACGTTCGACGAGGACCTGCTCGACACCGGAGCCGACGACGACCCGGCCGGCGTCGAGTCCCGCACCGGAGGCCGGTTCGCGCTCTACTCGTCCCCCGACGCGGCGGACACCGCCGCCGCACGGCCCGCGTCCAAGCCGTCGGTCGCCGTGCCCGCGGTGGTCGAGGAGCTTGACTACGAGCAGCTGACGCTGGCGCAGCTGCGGGCCCGGCTGCAGTCCCTTGATGTCAACGAGCTGGAAGTGCTGCTGGCCTTCGAGGAGGCCACCAAGGGACGCGCTCCGTTCCAGACGCTGCTCGCCAACAGGATCACGCGCGCGACGGCGAAGTGAGCGACAACTCCGCCGAGAACCCCTTTCCGGTTCGCGCGGTCGCGACGCGGATCGCAGCCTGGATCGACAAACTCGGCGCGGTCTGGGTCGAGGGTCAGTTGACCCAGATCAACATCCGTCCGGGTTCGCGAACCGTGTTCATGGTGTTGCGCGATCCGGCCGCCGACATGTCGCTGAGCGTGACCGCACCCCGCACCCTGGTCGACCACGCGCCGGTCAAGCTCGTCGAGGGCGTGCAGGTCGTGGTGTGCGGCAGACCGAACTTCTATACCGGCCGAGG
>NZ_JBYCLA010000301.1:0-3884 GCF_057473665.1 Mycobacterium sp. TH-M25 | reverse complement strand
GACGCTGTCGTGCATGGCGTAAAGGCTGAGCTGTGGGTCTTCATAATGGGTGAAATGGTCGGTCCTGAACGTCATCAGCGGGCGCCGCGACCGGTAGTCGAGCAACTCGTCGATCGCGAATGATGCCACCACTTCGGTGTCCAGGGTGTCTTTGAGGTGGCCGGCGGCCAGCTTGATCGCGTGGCCGGCATCGGAGAACCCTTCCAGGGCGTGCACCAGGACCGGGCCGCGCCCGTCGGACAGCGACAATTGTGGCGCCGGGAATTCGAGCTCGTACATGCCGTTCTGCTCGAGTTGGTAGTGCTTGTCCCGGTCAGGGGTGTCGGGGGGCTCGTGATCGCCCATCGCTTCTGCCTCCTAGCCACGGCATGTATCGCACGCCGTGTCAGATAGTGTCCCTCAGTTTGTCGAGCAGCGGATAGTGACCCCGCTTTCTCCTATTCTTCGAAACGCCGTCGTCGCGGGCGGCATTCCACGGCATACCCGTTTCGCGCTGTGTTGATAGGGCGTCCCCCGCAGCCGTCATCGTGACGAACGCGCGTCGAAAACAGCTGTCTACACGCGAACAATATGGCGCATGCACAGTTGCGACTTTGTGCACAGCAGGGCGGTCTGGCGCGCTGCGCCGCCCCCGAAATGACGGTGGTGGTTGCCACCGTCGTTGCCATGACCAAGCAGCGAAGCGACTTTGAACTGAATCGGCCCGGCGCGGTGATCGCCGCGCTCCCGGCGGTGTTGGGCTTCGTGCCCGAGAAATCGCTGGTGGTGTTGTCGATCGACGACGGCGAACTCGGGTCGGTGATACGCGTCGATCTGTCCGACGCGGTCGCCGACCAGGTCGCTCATGTCGCCGACGTCGCCGCGGCCGCTGGACCCGAGGCCGCCATTGTGGTGATCGTCGACGCCGACGGGGCCCGCTGCCCGATGTGCAACGACCACTACCGTGACCTGTGCGCGTCGCTGACCGAAGAACTCAGCCGACACGACATCGTGCTGTGGGCCGTACATGTCGTCGACCGGGTGGCCGCCGGGGGGCGGTGGCACTGTGTGGACGGTTGCGGTGCAGGTGGTGTCGTCGACGACCCGTCCGCGTCGCCACTGGCTGCCGCCGCCGTGCTGGACGGGCGTCGGCTTTATGCGCGGCGGGCCGACCTGCAGGCGGTGATCGCGCCCGACGAGGCCCGCAGCGCGTCGCTCACCGCTCTGATCGCCGAGCGGGCCGCGCTGCGTGACAAGACGCATCGCGAAGACCCGACCGCCTGCGCCCGCCGCGACGTCGAAGCCGCGATGGCGGCCGCCGCGGGAGTCGCCGACGGACGACCGCTCACCGACTCCGACATTGCCGGCCTGGGGTGCGCGCTGGCCGACGTCGAGGTGCGGGACACGTTGTACGCCTTAGCCGTCGGCCACAACGCCGGAGACGCCGAATCGCTGTGGGCAATGCTGGCGCGGACACTACCGCCGCCGTGGCGGGTCGAGGCCCTGGTGCTGCTCGCGTTCAGCGCCTACGCCCGCGGCGACGGACCGCTGGCCGGGGTGTCGCTGGAGGCAGCCCTGCGGAGCGAGCCGGGGCATCGGATGGCCGGCATGCTCGATACCGCGTTGCAGTCGGGCCTGCGGCCCGAGCACATTCGCGAATTGGCGGTCACCGGCTATCGGCTGGCCGAGCGACTCGGCGTGCGGCTTCCGCCGCGGCAAACGCTTCGGCGGCGTGCGGTGTGAACGCCGGCCGGCTAGACCTTTTCGACCTTGACCGCGTGCGCCATTTCATGCGGCAGGCCGACGTCCTCATGGCCGGGGATGACGATGGTCACGCCACCGGATGGGTTCGATTCGACGGTCACGCGGGCGTTGGGAACGACGCCGGCGTCCTTGAGGCGGGTGATCAGGTCGATGTCGCCCTGCACGTGCTCGGTGAGCTGGCGCACCACCACTGCCACGGGCGGGCCGGCGGGAAGCTCCGTCAAGCGCACCATGTTGGCATCCCTGGCGCCGAAGTCGTCGCCGATACCCAAATCGATGAGCCCGGGGATGGGGTTGCCGAACGGCGACGTGGTCGGGTTGTTCAGCACCTTCATCAGGCGGCGCTCGACGTCGTCGCTCATGACGTGCTCCCAGCGACACGCTTCGGCGTGGACTTCTTCCCATGGCACACCGATGACGTCGACCAGAAGTCGTTCGGCCAGACGGTGTTTGCGCATCACGGAAACGGCCAACGCGCGGCCCTTGTCGGTCAGCTCGAGGTGGCGGTCACCGGCGACATGCAACAGCCCGTCGCGCTCCATCCGCGACACGGTCTGGCTGACCGTGGGCCCACTCTGGTCCAGCCGTTCGGCGATACGGGCACGCAACGGAGTAACGCCCTCTTCCTCGAGGTCGTAAATGGTCCGTAGGTACATCTCGGTGGTATCAACTAGGTCGTTCATTCCGCACCTTCCATTGCGGGCGAGTCTACTTGCCCAGCTGCGTCAATGGTTCGCTAACACTCCCAGGCAGCAGTATGCCCGCCGCGGCTGCGGCGGGCACACGTGCTGATGCTGGCGTGGGTTATCAGCTCGCGTAGGAGCGGAGTCGGTCGGCCCGCTCACCGTTGCGCAGCTTGGCCATCACCTCGCGCTCGATCTGGCGAACCCGCTCGCGGGACAGCCCGAACAGCTTGCCGATCTGGTCGAGCGTGCGGGGCTGCCCGTCGTCGAGTCCGAAGCGGAGCCGGATCACCTGCTGCTCCCGCTCGTCGAGCGTGGCGAGCACGCTGCGAATGTCGGTGTGTAGGAGTTCGGCGATGACCGAGTTCTCCGCCGACATGGCTTCGGCGTCTTCGATGAAATCGCCCAGCGGCGCTTCTTCTTCCGAGCCGACCGGCATGTCCAGGCTCACCGGATCCCGGCTGTGCTCCAGCAAGTCGTTGATCTTCTCGACGGGAATGCCGGACTCTTCGGCCAGTTCCTCGTCCGTCGCTTCGCGGCCGAGGTTCTGATGCATCTCGCGCTTGATGCGGGCCAGCTTGTTCACCTGCTCGACCAGGTGAACCGGCAGCCGGATGGTGCGGCTCTGGTCGGCCATGCCGCGGGTGATCGCCTGGCGGATCCACCACGTCGCGTACGTGGAGAACTTGAATCCCTTTGCGTAGTCGAACTTTTCCATCGCGCGGATCAAGCCCAGATTGCCCTCTTGGATGAGGTCCAGCAGCGGCATCCCGCGACCGGTGTAGCGCTTCGCCAGCGACACGACCAGCCGCAGGTTGGCTTCCAGCAGGTGGCGGCGTGCCGCCTCGCCGTCGCGAACCACGGCGGCCAGGTCGCGCTTGCGGGCCTCGCCGAGACGTTTGCGTGTGTCCAGCAGATGCTTGGCGTACAGGCCTGCTTCGATTCGCTTGGCCAACTCGACCTCGTCGGCGGCGTTGAGCAAGGCCGTCTTGCCGATCCCATTCAGATACACGCGCACAAGGTCCGCGGCTGGGCTTTGAGAATCCAGATCGCTATCGACCCGGACGGTGTTGGCTTTTGCCATAGCGGCCTCCTCAGAGCGTGAACTGTCATCGGGTACAACGACCGACCCGTCGTAGTAGTTCCCACCGGATGGCGTTCTCACACCCGCTGACGTGCGCGAATGTCCGTTAGCCCTGAGAATGTACTGAGAACCGCCGCGAGGCGGGGTTACTCGGAACCGTCAGCTCGCCCGTGCTGCCAGTCCGGTTGCGGGGCCGGATCACTGCGACTCTCCAGCGCCGGGCGTTCGGCAGTGGGGAACAGCGGGGTCCGTCGTTCGGCGCCGTCAAACCTGCGGGGTTCGTCAGCCCGCCGCGGCGGGCGGTCGTTGGCGATGAGCACTGCGATCCAGGGCAGCGGGATCGAGAAAGCGATGATGGCCAGCGAGATAAGACC
>NZ_JBYCLA010000300.1:0-10189 GCF_057473665.1 Mycobacterium sp. TH-M25 | reverse complement strand
GCCGCTTCCAGTGAGGAGTCGGCCATCCTGGCGGCGAAATCATCCGCATGACGTTGTGCTGCAGCCTGAATCAGCGCCACGCTCGGCTCACCAGACGTCATGCGGGCGTCTTCGCGTTGCGGTCACAGGCACGCCGGCGATGGTATCGGTCACTCATGACACCCACAAGTGTTGGTTGTGCGCTCGCACAAGTGTTGGTTGTGCGAGACGGACGGTGTTCCTGCGGCTGCCGCCGGCATAACGACAAGGGCCGTCGGGGCGGGTCCCACTTGCCGCCTACCCGCACGCAACCATGCCCATCGAACATGCGTTCGATTAGCATGGTTGCGTGGTGCGGCGCCAGGAGGATGAGCCGGCCGCCCGGCTGCGTAAGACCGCGCGCGGCTGGGTCGAGCCGCGGCCCTCGCACTGCACGGACTGCGCAGCCGCGCTGGGTCCAGGCAAAGTGCTGGTCGGGACGGCGCAGTGCCTCTGCGGTCGGGCGCACCGCACGTACTTCTGCCGCACCTGCGAGTGGACTGATCACTGGCCCGCGCTCGGGCCGGAGTGCCTGCTGCTCGCCATGGACGAACGCAACCTGCGGGCATCACGCCGAGCCGACCGGGTGGACGACCCGTGACCGGGATGGACCTCAGCGGGTGGCCGGAGTCTGGTCCGTATCGCACGCTGTTTCGCGTCGAGCGCTCGGTGTGGGTCGACATGATGCGGGTCTGGCCCGGCCTGGGATCGTGTGCTCGCCGACAGGACGAGTTGCCCCTCTTCGTCCGCGGTTGGGGGCTGCGGGTCGAACCATGGATGGAGGGCACGCTGCGAGCGTGGCTCCGGCGAGCGGACGGCGGATGGATCGCCCTGGTGTTCGTGCCGGCGGCCGCCGCCAACGGCAGCGCTCGATTGACCCTGCAGCTGTGGGTAGACCCCACAGCGCTCACCGCCGACCGTCCGTGGTGATGGGGTCGCCGGGATTTGCGGATGTCGATTCTCGGGTGGTGCGGCGCAGTCGAGTCCCGCGAGGCACGGGTCAGTGCAGGCCGGGATGGTCGGCGTCAGGTCCTCCGAGTTCGCCGTCGGCCATGGCGGCGTCGAGGGCGTCCCAGCCTGCGTCTGAGAGGCGACCTCTGCCGTTCCCAGCGACGAGCATCGCGGCGGCGACATCGGCGATCGTGTCGCGGTTGGCGGTGAACACGTAGTCGAGGTCGGGTTCGGCGACGCGCACGCTCTTGGGCAGGTTGCCTGCCAGGATCTCGCGGACGATGGCCACGAGAGAGGGTTCACCGCCGAGCAGTCCGTTGGCGGCGCCGCCGGGTTCGCCGCGCTGGGGCCGTTCCAGCGCGCTGTAGGCGATCACTCCGTGGTCGGTGCGGAAGGTGATGGTGGTGGGGGCCATTGGGGTTCGTGGTCTCCTGGGCCGGGCGGCGGGTGGTGGTCAATCTCGACGAAGCAGAGGTCGGGGTTCTGGTCCTCCACCGCGCCCGGCGAACGCGACGACGGTGCGATCCTCGGCTGTCGGGGTTGATGGTGGATGGGTCATGGCGCACTTCCGTTTGTGGTGTGGCGCGCTACGGCGCGCGCAGGACAAGACCATTGGTGGCGGCGGTGAGACTGTGGCGCAGCGTTGCCAGCCGCGCCGCGAGGTTGGCGTTGAGGTCTATCAATTCGTCGGCCGCCCCACCGATCGCACCGCGGTGCAGCGCGTTGCCGGCGGCGTCGACGTGCAGCTGACGGACGGCTTGGTCGGTGATCCGCAGGCTGCTCTGGTGCAGGGCGACGATCTCGGCGTGGATGGCGTCGACCGGGACGAGCGCGGTGCGGTAGTCCTGCAACTGGCGCACCAACGCGGCGAGGGTGGTCCACGCGTCCTCGGCGGCGTCGATGATTTCGGCGTTGCGACGAACCACGATGCTGTCCGGGTCGCTGCTCGCGGGGGTGACCAGGTTGGCGCGGGCGCGCCAGATGCGGTGCGCCCGTATGTAGATGCTGTCGAGCGTGCAGTCCAGGTCGATGCGGACGCGGTGGACGTCGAGCAGCTCGCTGTGCCAGGTCGGGCTGCATCGGATCTCGCGGCCCAGAAGCGTGGCCACTGCTACGAGATGGGGCTCGCGCCACACCAGTGCCGCTCCCCCAGGCTGGATTCGCGCCAACCAGGTTCCATGCCATTCCCGACGCAGCGTCTCGCCGTTGGCGTAGCGGTCGAGTTCCTCGGGCACGGCCGGCCAGTCGATGGAGGCGGCGTCGAGGGTCTTGAGTTCATCGTCGGTGTACACCCAGTGCGGTGGGGCGCCCGCGCGGCGGCGCGCGGTCCTGCTCACGACGGCAGCCGCACCCAGGACGACGGCGAGATAGCCGAAGGGGCTGGACGCGGTGAGGATCTCGATGGTCGAGGCGCCCGAGTGTCGTGCCCAGTGCGCCGCCATGAGGGCGACGGCCAGACTGGCTGCGACGGGGGTTCCGTACTTGACGAGTGGTCGGACGTAGCGGTCGAGGCGAGTGACTTCAGACCAGATCGCGGCCCCGCGACGTCGCGTGGTCAGCTGTTCTGACTCGATGATGTTGGCCAAGTCGTCGCCGTGCGCGCGGGCTTTGCGTTGCAACTCGACGGGCAGCGCCTCGACGTCGACGGCTTCCGAACGTGGGAGCGCCGCCATGATCTCGACTGCGGTGTAGGCGTGGTCCAGTGGTGCGCGCACGGCCGGATCGACCGCAGGGACCGCCGGCGCGGGCCGGACGGTGTCGTAGTCCAGGGCGTGCGGCCACTCCGGATCAGAGTCCGGGTTGGCGACCTGCTCGCTGCCCAATTCGTTCCCCTCGTCGCGGTGTGCGTACTCACTATCGGCGTTGTGAGCGACACGGCCGGGAAACGCCTCATCGCCCGCCGCTTCGAGGTCGCGGGGATGCGGTGGGCGGAGCTTATCGGCGGCCGCGTTCGAGGGGCTCGGTGTCGGGGTAGATCTCGCGGCCGCCGTTGTAATCGCGGGCGATGACGGCCAATTGGGCGACGAACGCCTCGATGACGAACTGCATGATCGTGTACCGCCGGCCGGTGACCCGCCGCACGATGCGCACCGCGGCGCGGGCGCGCTGGTGCAGCTCGGCGGGGACGTTCAGCTTGCTCAGCTTGGCGACGTCGACAGGGCGTGCGTGGTGTTTGTCGTCAGGCATTGATGGCCGCGGGACGGAACATTCCGTGGCTCTTCATGTGGGCGATCACGTTCTCGTAGTCCTTGCTGACGTCCTTGGCGCGGTATCCGTACAGCGGGACGGGGCGGTAGTTGGTGTAGGCCTCGTCGACGATCGAGCTGCGTCGTACCGCCGGAGTCACCTTGTCGCCGAAGCCCTCGATCAGGTACTCCATCTGCTGCTGGTAGACGGTCCCGCTGGCGGGAACGGCGCAGGGCACGATGGCCAGGAGCGGGATGTCGATCCGGAAGGTCTTCTTGACGATGGCGAGTTCGCGCAGCAGCGCCTGAATGCCCTCTGATTCCTTCCCTGCGGGCTTCGTGCAGGTGATCAGGCCCCAGGAGCCCTCGGGGCCGTCCTCGTCGACGGAGGACGCGATCAATGCGGCGGTGACCAGGGCGCTGTTGGATCCGGGAGAGTCGATCAAGGTGACGTCGACGGGTGCGGCTGCTTCCAGCGCGTCGCGCAGTCGCATCACTCCCCCGACGACGGCGGGCAGTTCGACCATGAGCTTGTCCAGGGTGGACCGGGCCGCCGGCACGATCGTGAGGTTGTCGATGCACGCGTCGGGGTCGTCGCTGAGGATCAGGTCGCCGTCCTCGGTGTAGTCGATGATGCGGGCGGGTCGTTCGATGTCGTTGATCGTGGCGTCCAGTCGCAGCACGTCGGCGATGGTGGTGCCCTCGATGTCGGGATAGCCCAGCCACGTCGTGGCGTTGGCTTGCGGGTCGAGGTCGATGACGCGTACGCGCAGGCCAGACGCTGCGAGTTGTACTGCGGCGGTGACGACGGTGGTGGTCTTTCCGACGCTGCCGGACATGTTGGCGACCGTGTAGGTGGACATCTAGGTGACTCTCCTAAAGCTCGATTTCGGGGTGGATGGAGGTGCCGGCATCGCCGCCGGGTATGGGGCCGGTGATGCACCGTGAATCATCTGAGGCGGGTGGGACGCGTGATTCACGGTGAATCACGTGAGACGGATGAGTCCGGTGATTCACCGTGAATCACCCACGCGCCTCGGCCAGCCGGCGCTTTTCCCACTCGGTTGGGGCATAGCCGACCCGTTCGGTCAACAGCTCCAGGTGTGCGATCGCGTCGTCGTCCCAGACGCCCTTCAGTTCAGCGGTGTGCAGCTCTGCCGACGCGACCGCCAGGTGCCAGGCGCGGATGTTGCGGGCCTTCTCCCCCGTGGCCTCAACCGAGGCGTCCCAGTCCCCCAGCAGCGCCGTGACCGCAGAGGTCTTGGTGCGGGCGCTGACGCCGGACAGGCACTGCCGAACGAGGACCTTGAGGAGGTCGGCGTTGGTCGGCTGATGGTTGAGCAGACCGGCGCACGCGTCGCGCC
This sequence comes from Mycobacterium sp. TH-M25, assembly GCF_057473665.1. Lineage (NCBI taxonomy): Bacteria > Bacillati > Actinomycetota > Actinomycetes > Mycobacteriales > Mycobacteriaceae > Mycobacterium > Mycobacterium sp. TH-M25. The sequence continues at coordinate 5,670 of NZ_JBYCLA010000300.1, read as the reverse complement.
GGCGCGCCTGGGCGGCCTTGGCGGCGGCGGCATCGGCACGCCTTTCCTCGGCGATCGCGGCGGCTTCGGCGTCCGCCCTGCCGTCGTCGGCGGTGCCCTGCTCCCCCGCGCTCGCCTCGTCGGTGTCGACCTCATCGGTCGCCTCCGCCTTGGTGCGCTCGGCGGTGGGCGCGGGTCCGTCCGAGTCCCCTGCGGCGGGGCTTGCCGCGCCGGGATCGACGACTGCGGGTGGGTGCGGCGGGGTGCGGCGGTACAGGTCGAGTTGTCCGGTGATGGCGTTGATGGCTCCGAACGCCTCCACGCCGTCACCGAATTCCTGCCTGCTGATGCGGTGGTCGAGGTATCCGGAGCCCAGTTCGCCTTCCGGATCGTCCACGATCGGCACACCCAAGGCGGCCGCTTCGTCGCGCGCCAGCCGTTCGGCGGCGATGCGTTCGGCCGCGCGTTGGCCGGTCCATTCCATTTGGGTGACGAAGCGCAACGCGGTGAGCTGTTCGCCATGGCGCTGTTCGGAGTTCTGTGCGGGGTCCTTCTTCTTCTGCCAGCGCCGGGCAGGGCCGAAGGGCAGGAGGTTGGCGAAGTGGGATGCCTCGGTGACCTTGAGGTGGCCCGCTTCGACTGCGGTGCGGACTTCTGGGGCCAGCAGCATAAGCGCCAGCCGCCGGGACACGGTGGCCTGATCGACGCCCAGCCGTTCGGCGATCGCGCGTTGCGTGAGTCCGCTGTCCGCGTAACGCGCGTATAGGTCCCCTTCGGCGAGTTCTGAGAGATCCTGTCTGCCAAGGTTTTCCGTTGCCATGGCGTCGAGGTCGCCATCCTCGGCCATGATCGAGTCGTCGACGACGGCGGGGATGACGTCGCGGCCGGCTTCCAGGGCCGCGGCGCGTCGGCGATGCCCGTACACCAACACGAATCGCGCTTGCGGCGGAATCTGTTGCGCGGCAGAGGGTCTGGCGGCAACGAATGATTCGCGGGGGACGACGAGCACCGGGAGTCTGACGCCGTTGGCGCGGACGCCGTTGAGCAGCTCCACCCACTTCGGGTCGTCGGGTTGCGGTTGCGACCTGGCGTTGTCGTTGAACGGGTGTGGGGCGATCTCGGCGACGGCGATGTTGACGACGCGGTGTGCTTCATCGGCCGCGACGGCGGACATTCCGCCGATCAGCCCGCTGTCTTCGGCGGGCTCGGCGCTGGGGGTGGGGGAGAGGTCGACGTCGGCGTCGCCGCCGGCGAACTTGGCGAAGCGGTTGGCCGTCTTGCGCTTGCCGCCGGCCTTGACGGGGCGGCGAGCTGACCGGGTGGATGTGTCAGTCACGGGTGTGACTCCTTCCTGATTACCGGTATTAGGTTATGGGCGGGTAGTGACACCGACAAGACATAGGACGGCGTGTCGACCCAGCAGGCCGTGATGCACGGTGAATCACCGGGACGAAGCGCGTCGGCCCCTCCTGTCACAGTGACGAAACTGGTGCGGGCGTGACGTAGGAGGACGAAAGTGCCCAATGGGGGAGGGGAGGCCCGTCAGCAACAACGAGCAAGGGACCGCTCTATCTGAGTCTCGCACCGTGAGCGGCCATCGGCCACCGGAGGGCAGGTGTTCGCCGGCTACAGCGCTCGCGTTCTTAATATGCTGTGTGCGCATACTCCCGTATGCGCCGCCTATGCGCATATGCATGCGCGACGCGCCTCCGCTCAAATGGTGCGCGATGCGCCTACCGCTTCACGGCAGACTGGTAGCTGGCCGATGCAGCGCCTACCCCCGCGCACCGTATCGGCTAGAGGGATAAGCAATCTATTTGCCGTGTCCAACTTGTGTGCTCTACTGCGAGCGCGCGGGCAAAGACCCAGCAAGAAAGGGGTGAGTCACCATGGCCACGACGGAATCGGAGAGCGTCGGCGGCTCGCTCGTCCAGGAACTGACCAAGCAAATGTTGGACCAGGACGAGAAGGTCGCCACCACGCTGCGGCTCAAGCGCTCGACCATGCATCGGCTCAAAGATCAAGAGCGACGGTGGAACACCTCGATGTCACACATCACTGAGCGCGCGCTGGGCCCCGTGCTCGATGCACTGGAGGCGGCCACCCCGCCGAGCGGTGACAACCATGGCTAGGTTCGAGGCGGTGGAGGTGACCGCGCAGCAGGCGTGGTTCCTCGCCGATCATCTGGGGGCAGGCATGTTCCCGTGGAAACTGGCGATCACCGGCCCCTTCGTCGACCCCTCGGATCGGGCCTCGTTCGTCGAGCAGTGCACGGCCGAGCTGACCGCCATCGGCGTGATCGACGAGCATGGACGCGTGAAACCATCTGTGGCCGAGTCGATTCGGACGGTATGCCATGCGACGCAGTGGCTGGAGTGGTACACCGTCGTCGACGCCGACCAGATGCTGCGCGGCGTGCTCGCACGCACCGCGGCGTCGCCTGAAGCGGTGGTGGCGCTTCGCTACGCGCAGATGGTGACGTTCACTCCGCTGCAGCTGACCCACAGCGAAGCTGTCGTACCGATCATCACCTCGGGCCTGCCACCGGACCAGCCGCCGGCCAGGTTTGCCGAGTTCGAGATCCGCATGGACGTCGGCAAGCAGATCGACGAACGCATCGCCCGCGGCGCCGACATCGTGGAGACCCTCACCGACCTGGGTGTCCCCGAACGCGACGCGCAGATCATGGAGTTGGTCTACACCGGCCAGCGGATCACGGTGGAACTGACGGCCCACGACTCCGTGGACGGTGCGCGCCACCAGACCGACGTCAGCGTCAACCTCACCAGCACGGAGGTGGGTCTGATCCTGGTCAGCACGCCGCCGGGGGAGCCCCGTGAGGGCGGCTCGTCGATCTTCGCCCCCGCCGAACCGTTCGCCATCTCGATGGCGGTACGCGACCTCACGGCCCGATTGCCCTCGGGCCCTTGGTTTCCCAACGAGAACTACGACATCTGATCCCTAGACGCGAAACGGAAGACGAACTGACTATGAGCACACCACCACCTGACTTCTTCGCAGCCAACGACCCTGAGCAGGATCCCGAGGAGCGAACCACCTCCGTGCCGCAGCAGGAGGGCGAGCGTCGTCACGCCGCACCGTCCAGCACGGACACCGGCGCCCATCGACCCGTCCCGCCGGCGGGACCGTCCTGGAATGCCACCCCGCCTCCGGGGGGCGCCTCACCCCTGGGAGACACCCGCCGGCCCACCCAGGCCCCGCCCACGCCAGCCGCCGAGGCCGCTCAGCCGCCCTCAGTGCCGCCGCCACCCCCCGCGCCGCCGGCACCGCCCAGCGGCCTGGCTCGCCATCAGCAGCCGCCGTTCCGGCAGTCACCGCCGGCGCCCCCGTCACAACCGCCTGCACCGCCGAACTGGCAGGCGCGCCGCGAAGAGACGCCCGACACCACCGAGCAGACCACGGTCATGTCCAGCGGCGACATGGCGGCCCTGCGTGAGCAGGCCGCCGCCCACGACCCCGGTGTCGGCGACTTCTTCGGCCCCTCCGCAGAACCGAATCCCTCAGCGCAGCAGGGCGGTTGGCCCTCGCCGCCGCAGGGACCGAGTTCGGGGCCGCAGCCGCTGTTCGGCGGACCAATCGGTGGGGGAGGGGAGCCGTTCATCGGCGGCAGCGGTTACGCCGGCGCAGAGGACCCCGACGAGATCGTCGCCTCGCGGCGCCAAGCCCCGGCCACGGGATGGCGCCGGGCGGTTTCGGCCATGACGTTCGGGCTGATCAAACCCGGCCCCGGCGCCAAGCAGGTGCGCGCCGAGGAGCAGATCCGCCGCATTCGAGCCAGCCTGCTCGACGTGTACGTGGTCGCCTTCGTCAACAGCAAGGGCGGAGTCGGTAAGACCACCATGGCCGTGGCCGCCGGTAACGCGATCGCGCGGGAGCGTGGCGACCGAGTGATCGTCGTCGACGTCGACACCGACCTCGGCAACCTGTCGGCCCGCTTCCACGAGAACGGCGGCCCGAAGGCCAACATCGAGGCGCTCTCCTCGCTGCAGAACGCCGGCAGTTACCAGAACGTCAGGGTGTTCACGGTGCAGAACGACGATCGTCTGGAAATGCTGTCCTCCCAGAATGATCCGCGATCGTCCTACCGGCTCAACAGCCAGGATTTCGAGTCGGCCATGCGGATCCTGCGGGCCCACTACAACGTGATCCTGCTCGATTGCGGAACCTCGATCACCTCCAACCTGTTCCCGGCGATCGCCAAGCAGGTCAACTGCCTGGTGGTGGTGTCGTCCAACGACGCTCCCGGCCTCAACGGAGCGTGGCGCACCCTGGCTTGGCTGCAGGCGCACGGCTTCAGTCGCCTGCTGCCGCGCACCGTGATCGCCATCAACGCCAACAGCGGCGACAAGCCGGCGATCGACATGAAGGACGTCGAAGCCAAGTTCCGCGAACAGGTCCAAGAGGTCGTCAACGTCCCCTATGACACCCACCTGCACGAAGGCGGGTTCATCGACTTCCTGCGTATGGGCAAGAAAACCCGCAAGGCGGTGATGGAGCTGGCCGGCTCGATCGCTCAGTACTACCCGACCCGCCAACCACGTCAACGTCCTGAGGAATTGGGGAGCTACTGACCATGGATCCTGCCGCTGCTACCGGGCAAGTCCGCGTCGCGATCATCGGCGACGGCGCGGCTGCCGATCTGGCGCTGCCGACCACGCTGGCGATTCGCGAGCTGATCCCGCGGATCCGGGCCACGCTGACCTCAGGGCGCGACGACGACGAGATCACACCCGAGGACGTCTCCGACGGCCCGCGCCCGTATTCCCTTGCCCCGCTGGGCGGTACACCGTTCAGTCTCGACGCGACACTCGAGACGCTCGCGGTCGACGACGGCCAGCTGCTGATCCTGTGCAAGCTCCCGCCGGGGCCGGCGGCGCCACCGGTCGTCGAGGACATCGCCGACGCCTCGGCGATCCACTCGGCCCGTCAGTTCAAGCCGTTCACCCATCAGATGCTGCCCGCCGTGGTGCAGACAGTGGTATTGGTGCTCGGCGCGCTGGTGTGCGGGCTGGCTCTCGACGGCTGGCATCGCGGCTACCAGTGGTGGGCTGCCGGAACTCTGGGCGTGACAGCCGTGGTGTTCATGGCCGCCACGGTGCTGCTGCGACGCCGCGGCCGCGCCGTGGCCGCGGGCCGAATGGGAGTGGCGACGACCGTCCCGCTGGCGTTGGCCCTGGCCGCGGCGTTACCCGGTGACGGCGCCACACCGCGGGTGTTCCTCGCCGCGGCCGGCCTGGTGGCGTGGTCGCTGCTGCTGCTGGCGCTCACCAGCACCTGGGTGGCCACCTACACCGCGATCATCGCCGTGAGCATCACCGTGGCGATCGCCGCGGTGGTGCGCATGTTCGCCCACCTGCCGTACCTGTCGCTGGGCTGTGGGGTCTTGGCGCTGTCTCTGCTCGTCGCGCTCAACGCGCCGACGGCTTCCGCGGTGTGGGCACGGTTCCCGTTGCCCAACGTGCCCGCACCGGGGGAGCCCACCCCGGCGCCGTCGTCGCTGGCCGAGATCGAGGACCTGCCGCGCAAGACCGCCATCAGCGCCTCCTATCAGAGCGGGCTGATCGCGACCTCGGTGATTCTGGCGGTCCTCGGGTCGGTGCTGGTGCTGTGGCTTCCCGATGCGCCGCCGTTGTTGGCCTGGTGGTTGGTCATTGCGACGATCACGGTCAC
>NZ_JBYCLA010000299.1:0-6888 GCF_057473665.1 Mycobacterium sp. TH-M25 | reverse complement strand
CCACCGTATTGGTCACGTGCGCGGTCGGGGTGGCGCTGGGCCCGTTGATCTGGCTGCTGTATTCGGTGGTGAGTAAGGGGTTTGAAACGGTCAAATCCGTTGTCTGGTGGACTCATTCGCAAGCCGATATGACGACGTTCACGGCTGGCGGGGGGGCGTACCATGCCGTCGTCGGCACGGTCTTGCAAGGTCTGGTGTGTGCAGCCATCTCCATACCGATCGGCGTATTCGTCGCCATCTACCTGGTCGAGTATTGCGGGGAGGGGGCCATGGGCAAGCTGACCAGCTTCATGGTGGACATCCTTACCGGGGTGCCGTCGATCGTGGCCGCGTTGTTCATCTATGCGCTGTGCATCGCCACGCTCGGCCTGCCGCGATCCGCTTTCGCCGTGTCGCTGGCGCTGGTGCTTTTGATGATCCCGGTCATCGTCCGCACCACCGAGGAGATGCTGCGGATCGTCCCCGTGGAACTGCGTGAAGCCAGTTATGCGCTGGGCGTGCCGACGTGGCGGACCATCACCAAGGTCGTGCTTCCGGCCGGGATGTCCGGCATCATCACCGGGATTCTGCTGGCCCTGGCGCGAGTGATGGGCGAGACGGCGCCGCTGCTGATCCTGGTTGGCTACTCCCAGGCGATGAACTTCAACATCTTCGACGGCTTCATGGGTTCGCTGCCGGGCATGATGTACGACCAAACCTCGGCAGGGGCGGGCACCAGTCCGATTCCCACTCATCGGTTATGGGGCGCCGCCCTCACTCTGATTGCGTTGATTGCCGTCATCAACTTGGCGGCCAGGGTAGTCTCGCGACTCTTTGCTCCCGAAAGGCCAGTCAGGAGTCTCGGTGGCTAAGCGGTTGGACCTCAAAGAGGTCAACATCTACTACGGCGCCTTTCAAGCGGTCGCCGACGTCACGCTCACGGTTCTGCCCCGTAGCGTGACGGCGTTCATCGGTCCGTCCGGGTGCGGCAAGACCACGGTGCTGCGAACGCTCAACCGGATGCACGAGTTGACGCCCGGCGCGCGTATGGAGGGCACCGTGCTGCTCGACGAGGACGACATCTACGGCTCGGGCATCGACCCGGTGGGCGTGCGGCGCGCCATCGGAATGGTGTTCCAGCGTCCAAACCCGTTTCCCGCCATGTCAATTCGCGATAATGTGGTGGCCGGGCTGAAGCTGCAGGGTGTGCGCAACCGCAAGCTGCTCGACGACACCGCTGAATATGCGCTGCGCGGCGCCAACCTGTGGGACGAGGTCAAAGACCGGCTCGACCGACCGGGCGGCGACCTGTCCGCCGGTCAACAGCAGCGGCTGTGCATCGCGCGGGCGATCGCCGTGCAACCCGACGTGCTGCTGATGGATGAACCGTGCTCGTCGCTGGACCCGATCTCGACAATGGCCGTCGAGGATCTCATCGCCGGGTTGAAGCAGGACTACACCATCGTCATCGTCACCCACAACATGCAGCAAGCGGCCCGGGTCAGTGATCACACCGCGTTCTTCAACCTCGATGGTGGCGGTAAGCCGGGCCGACTGGTCGAGATCGACGACACCGAGAAGATCTTCTCCAACCCCACGCAGAAGGCCACCGAGGCCTACATCAGCGGCCGGTTCGGTTAGATCTAACTGGAGGAGGCTACCGGCGCGTCGTCGGGCAGGCGGCCGGTCGCCTGGAAGATGACCCGGCGCGCCACCTCGACGGCGTGGTCGGCAAACCTCTCGTAATAACGGCCGAGTAGGGTCACGTCGACGGCAGCGGCTACGCCGTGTTTCCACTCCCGGTCCATCAAGACCGTGAACAAGTGGCGGTGCAGGTCGTCCATCGCGTCGTCTTCTTCGCGGATGCGGGCGGCCTTCTCCGGGTCGCGCGACCGCAGCACCTCCTGCGCACTGTTACCCAGTTCCACTGCAAGCCGGCCCATTTCGGCGAAATAGCCGTTGACTTCTTCGGGCAAGGTGTGCTGTGGGTGGCGCCTGCGGGCGATCTTGGCGACGTGCAGGGCCAGCGCGCCCATCCGGTCGATGTCGGCGACCATCTGGATTGCGCTCACGATCGAGCGGAGATCGCCGGCGACGGGTGCTTGCAAGGCGAGCAGCACAAAGGCGCTCTCCTCGGCTTGGGTGCTCAGCTCGGCGATATTCTCGTGGTCGGAGATAACTCGCTCAGCGAGAACCAGGTCGGCCTGCAGCAGCGCCTGCGTTGCCCGCTCCATCGCCGCGCCGGCCAGCCCGCACATCGCGCCGAGCTGTTCGGAGAGCTCGGCGAGCTGTTCGTGGTACGCGGTGCGCATGAATTCAAGCGTACGTTCCCGATCTCCGGTGCGGCGTGAACCGCCACGAAGTGCGTCATGAACTCACGGTGAATGCGCGTTGGCCTGCCAATCCGGCGAGGAATCTACTCGCAGTGCGTGTCGGCGGCGTTGGTCACCGTCAAGTCGTCCGGCAGTTTGCTCGGCGGACTGCTCACGTTGCGTTCAACCTGAAGGCTGACCGACGAGCCGGCTGCTGGAGAAGGGCCCACGGCGCTGAAATCCGATCCGAGGACCACCTGCACCACGTTCCCCGTTCCGGTGATGCGCTCGATTTTGGAGTTCGGGAAGGACGCCGCGACGGTGGCGGCGGCCCCCTCGTGACCCGGCGAGAACAGCACTTTGGTGGTCTTGAGCGGGTTGGGGTAGTCGTCGGGCGACTTCACCCGGAATCCGCGGCGCTTCAGCTGGCTGCTGGCCGTGCCGGCCAGCCCGGATTTGGCGGTCGAGTTGGAGACCTGCACGGTGACATCCTGGGGCGCAGCGGTCACCGCTTGGACGTGCTCGGGGTGCGGGCCGGCCGACTGCGTGGCTTGACCGGCCTTGCCGCTCGGCGTCGTGGTCGGCGGGTTCGACGTCGCGTTCATGTTGTTTTCGCCCGGCAGCGGGTCGTCGTTGATGATCGAGTCGAACAGGGCCCGCATGTCGGACGTGCGTGGCGGCTCGTCGCCGTTTTCGTCGGTGATGCCGGTCGGCACGGTGACGAACGAGACGTGACCGGCGTTCATGCCCTGCACCGACTGGCCCAGCTGCACAAGGTCTTTGGTCTTGATGTTGTCGACGTAGCTGTTGCTGATGAACATGTTGACCACGCTGTTCAGCTTGCTCAGCGAGAGGAACGTCTCCTTCGAGATCAGCGAACGCAGCAGCGAGGACAGGAACAGCTGCTGGCGCTTGATGCGGCCGTAATCGCCGTTGTTCTCGGTCGTGACGTTGCGAGCCCGCACGTAGTTCAGCGCAGTCTTCGAGTCGATCAGCTGACGGCCGGAATGTGCCAGCACGGTGCCCAGCTCGTAGTCCTTGAGCGGGGTAGTGCTGCACACCTCTACGCCGCCGAGCGCGTCGACCATCTTCGCGAAGCCGGCGAAATCGACGGCGATGAAGCGGTTGATACTCAACCCGGACAGCTTCTGAATTTCCTTCACCAGACACTTGGGTCCGCCGAACGCGAACGTGGAGTTCAGCTTCGTCTCGGTGTAGACGTTCTTGGGGCCCCACTTCTTGGTGTCCGAGTCGTAGAGCGGTCCGTACTCGCCGGTGTCCGGGTTCCACGCCTCACACTGGATGGGTGTAATCGCAAGGTCTCGGGGAAACGACACGGCGACAACGCGTTTGCGGTTGGCCGGGATGTTGACCAGCATGATGGTGTCCGAGCGTGCGCCGCCGGCATCCTCGGTGGTGCCGACGTTCATGGCGGCGTTTGCGCCGGCCCGCGAGTCCATGCCGACGATCAGGAAATCTTCGTCGCCGTACTGCGCGTTGCGGTCGATGATGTCGTGTGACCCGAGGTCCAGCGCGTTGACGGTGTTGAGGCGGTGGTTCTTGGAGGTGCTCCACTGGTATGCCCCACCGGTCATCGCCAGCGCGGCGGCCGCGATCGTGGCGATCGTCATGCGGCCGGCCAGCATCAGGCCGCGGCGCTTGCGGTCCGTCGGCGTGGTCGCGACGTCTTCGTCCTCGTCGGGTTCGTCCTGGGCGATGTCGACAAGGCGCGGCGGTGCCGTCGCGAGCTCGCGGGAGCGCTCGGCGTCTCCGAACAGCGCCGGGCGGTGAACCGCGTCGAGGTCGGGAAGTTCGTCGGCGTAATCGTCCGCGCTCAGCAGCTCGTAGGCGTCGTACTCGCGGACCGGGTCGTCGGCGTGCGGCGGGAGTGCGGTGTGGAGCGCCTCGCTCTCGTCTGGAGCGCCATGATGACGGCGCGGCTGATCGGTGAGCGTTCCGCCGATCTTCGCGATCAGATCGGCGACGCTGACCCCGCCCCGGGCGTGGCTTCCGATGTTGCTGTGGCCGTTGCCTGCGGACGCCAACGGCGTGGTCCGCACTGCCGGTTCGGGTGGTGCGGGCATCGCCGACGGTCCGACCCATCGATGGGCGATGGTGGCCGTTTGATTGGCCGGCCCAAATCGTTCCCACGGTGCGACGGCTCGCGATCCCGGCGAGGCTCCGGTGAGCGCGGTGTCCTCGGCGTCGGGGCCGTGAGTGGCTGAATCGCCGTCACTCATGTCCTACCGGCCTCCGAATCTCCGATACCGCTCGTGTACGCACGTCGATGCCGTGCAGCTATCGCAGTAACGCCGTTCCCTGACAGCCCTACCACCATGGCAGCTGGTCTTGGCCGCCGGCGCGGGGATGCGACAAGATCCACATCGTATAGAGACGGCACCGGAAACGCGATCTCAGGAGGGTGTTGGACAGTCCGGTTCCTGCCGACATGCCTCGTTATCGGAGGACCGATCAGCCGCCCGAGTGCATGACGTCGGCGCCCGACGGAATGGTGCAGTCGTCCCGGTCGGTCAGCCAGCCGTCGGGCAGCGCAACCCGTGCCGGCGAGCCTTGGCGGCCACGTGGCCCGCTCGCCGCGGTCGGGAACGGCGTATCGCCGTCGAGGTCGGTCAGCAGTCGGTCCAGCTCGTCGAGGGTCTTGACCAGGGCGAGTGCGCGTCGTAGCTCCGAGCCGGCGGGGAAACCGTGCAGGTACCAGGCGATGTGTTTGCGCATGTCACGCATGCCCTTGTCTTCGCCGAAGTGCTGGCTGAGCAGCTCGCCGTGCCGCCGGATGATGTTTGCGACCTCGCCCAAATTCGGCGGCGTCGGCGTCGGGCTGTCGTTGAACGCCGCGGAAAGCTCGGCGAACAGCCATGGTCGGCCCAGGCAGCCGCGACCGATGACGACGCCGTCGCAGCCGGTCATCGCCATCATGGTCAGCGCATCGTTGGCTTCGAAGATGTCGCCGTTACCCAGCACCGGAATGGTCTGGACATGTTGCTTGAGTCGCGTGATCTGCTCCCAGTCGGCGGTTCCCGAGTAACGCTGGGCCGCTGTGCGGGCGTGCAGGGCGACCGCCGCTGCGCCCTCGGATTCGGCGATCTTGCCCGCCTCGAGATGGGTGTGATGCTCGTCGTCGATGCCGATCCGGTATTTGACGGTCACCGGGATATCGGTGCCCGCGGTGCCCCGCACCGCCGCCGACACGATCTGACCGAACAGCTGCCGCTTGTAGGGCAGCGCAGCTCCGCCGCCGCGACGGGTGACCTTGGGTACCGGGCAGCCGAAGTTCATGTCGACGTGGTCAGCTAGGCCCTCGTCGGCGATCATCTTCACCGCCGCGTATGTGGTGGCCGGATCGACGGTGTAGAGCTGCAGCGACCGCGGCGACTCGTCGGCGGAGAACGTCGTCATGTGCATGGTGACGGGATGTCGTTCGACCAGGGCGCGCGCGGTCACCATCTCGCAGACGTAGAGCCCGCTGACGGTGCCGACGCGTTCGCGCTCCAGCTCGCGGCACAGGGTGCGGAAGGCGACGTTCGTGACGCCCGCCATGGGCGCCAGCACCACCGGGCTGGCCAGCGTGAAAGGACCGATACGCAAGGCCGGCTACCGCCGGCTCAGGGACAACGTGCCTTCGGTGCGATGCAGCTCGGATGCGGTGACCTTCTTACCCGTGCGTGCTTCCCGCTCGAGTTGGCGCCGCTTGGACACCTCGAACTTCTCGCAGGACACCTCGAGCTCTTTGATCAGCACCGCGAGGTCTTCCTGCATGTTGGCGGCCTCGCCGGTGAAGTCGTCACGCTCGAAGATTCGCCACTTCTTCAACACCGGCATCACGACCTCGTCGAGGTGGATACGCGGGTCGTAGACGCCGCCGACGGCGATCATCACGGCTTTGCGGCGGAACTCGGGCACTTGGTAGCCGGGCATCTGGAAGTTGCGCAGTACCTTGTGCAGCGACCTCATCGCCTGGTTGGGAGCAATCTCGAACCCGGCCTCGGAGACGTCGCGGTAGAAGATCATGTGCAGGTTCTCGTCGGCGGAAATCTTGGCCAGCAGCTTGTCGGCGATCGTCTCGTTGCACGCTCTGCCGGTGTTGCGGTGCGAGATCCGGGTGGCCAGTTCCTGGAAGGTCACATAGATGACCGAGTCGAACAAGCTCTCGGCGAACAGGTCTTCGCGGACCTGCTGGTTCTGCCCCGGGCTGAACCCCCGGTTCACCACTTCCATGCGCAGCTTCTCCAGCTCGACGGGGTCGACGGCCCGGGTCACGACCAGGTAGTCGCGCAGCGCGATACCGTGCCGGTTCTCCTCGGCGGTCCAGCGGTTGACCCACTGGCCCCAGGCGCCGTCCATGCCGAAATTCATCGCTATCTCGCGGTGATACGACGGCAGGTTGTCCTCGGTCATCAGGTTCTGCACCATGGCGATCTGAGCGACGTCGGTCAGCTTGGACTGTCCGGGCTCCCAGTCCTGGCCGCCGAGAGCGTAGAAGTTCTTGCCGTCCGACCACGGGATATAGTCGTGCGGGTTCCACGGCATTTGCACGGCCAGGTGTCGGTTCAAGTAAATCACGACAACCCGCACGAGT
>NZ_JBYCLA010000298.1:0-4596 GCF_057473665.1 Mycobacterium sp. TH-M25 | reverse complement strand
CGACGACCGCACTGGCCGGGCCTTCGGCGGAATCGTCTTGCTCGACTTTCACCGTGGCGAACGGGTCGCTGTCCAGCGACTTGAACACCTCGAGGTGTACTTGGCCCGCAGGCATTGTCAAGTCTTCTAGCGCCTCGCGGGCGGCCGCCATGAACGGTCCGGGCCCGCAGATGAACGCCTGCCGCCCGGTGAACGGCGCGGCCAGTTGCGCCAGTGCGGTTGCCGACGGCAGTCCTTGCAGCGACTCGATCCAGTGGATGACGGTCAGCCGGTCCGGGTACTTGGCGGCCAGCTCGCGCAGCGCGTCGGCGAAGATCACCGACCGCTCGTCGCGGTTGGCGTAGAGCAGCGTCACCTGTCCACCGCCTTCGGACAACGCGGACTTGCAGATCGACATGATCGGCGTGATTCCGCTGCCCGCGGCCAATAGCAGGAAGTCGTCGTCGAGAGTCCTGGGCACGAAGGTGCCCGACGGCGCCAGGACGTGCATACGCATGCCGACGTGGGCGTTGTCGCACAGCCAGTTCGACGCGTAGCCGTCTCTGTCACGTTTGACCGTGACGGTCAGCGCCTCGTCGCTGAACGGCGAGCTGCACAGCGAATAGCAGCGAGCCACCGACCCGGTGCGGTCGCTGGGAATGCGCAGCGTCAGGAACTGGCCCGGGGCGTAGCGCAGCCGCTCGGCCGGTATCTGGGAATCGCCGGGAACCGTGAACACCAGTGACCGAGCATCGTCGGTTTCGGCGACGACTTCGGCAATTTCCAGCTCCAAGACGTGGCTGCCGAGCGGTTCGTCGCCAACAGCGCCCGTCACGGCCTCACCCTTCCGTCACTCATAACTAGAACAGGTTACAGAAACCTGGCTAGGTATCGCTACCAGCCGCAGGCATATGCTGCTCGACACGAATCGGAACGTGTTCTAGTCTTGGTTCTGTGTTGGCCCCTGCACGCCACCTTTGGAGGAACCCGTGACGTCCATTCAACAACGTGACGCCCAGTCGGTCCTAGACGGCATCGACGAGCTACTGCCCAAGCTGCGCCAGCGGGCTCAAGAAACCGAGGACCTGCGACGCCTGCCGGATGCGACCGTGAGCGAGCTTCAGGAAATCGGCTTCTTCCGGTTGCTGCAGCCGTCCCAATGGGGTGGGCTGGAATGCGACCCCGCGGTGTTCTACGAGGCGGTACGCCGCATCGCGAGCGCGTGCGGCTCCACCGGCTGGGTGAGCTCGATCATCGGCGTGCACAACTGGCACTTGGCGCTCTTCGACCAGCGGGCCCAGGACGAGGTGTGGGGCGACGACACGACCGTGCGCGTCTCGTCGTCCTACGCCCCGATGGGCGCGGGCACGGTCGTCGACGGCGGCTACCTGGTCAGCGGCTCATGGAACTGGTCCTCGGGCTGTGACCATGCCACCTGGGCATTTCTCGGCGGCCCCGTCATCAAGGACGGTCGCCCGGTCGACTTCGGCAGCTTCCTGATCCCGCGCAGCGAATACCGCATCGACGATGTCTGGCATGTGGTGGGCCTCAAGGGAACTGGCAGCAACACCGTCGTCGTCAAGGATGTCTTCGTGCCGCGGCACCGGTTCCTGTCCTACAAGCAGATGAACGACGGCACCGCCGGCGGATATGAGAACAACACCGCCCCGGTCTACAAGATGCCTTGGGGCACCATGCATCCGACGACCATCTCGGCACCGATCGTCGGTATGGCCTACGGCGCCTACGAGGCACACGTCGAACACCAGGGCAAGCGGGTGCGTGCGGCTTTCGCGGGTGAGAAAGCCAAGGACGACCCGTTCGCCAAGGTTCGCATCGCCGAGGCGGCCAGCGACATCGACGCCGCGTGGCGGCAACTGATCGGCAACGTCGGCGACGAGTACGCGCTGTTGTCCGCGGGCAAGGAGATCCCGTTCGAGTTGCGGGCCCGCGCCCGCCGCGACCAGGTGCGCGCCACCGGGCGCTGCATCGCCTCGGTCGACCGATTGTTCGAGGCCTCCGGTGCGACAGCTCTGGCCAACGACGCGCCGGTGCAACGGTTTTGGCGTGATGCGCACGCTGGCCGGGTGCACGCCGCCAACGATCCCGAGCGGGCATACCAAATCTTCGGAAACCACGAGTTCGGGCTGCCGCCCGGCGACACGATGGTCTAGCCGATGACAGCGACCGAAGAACTGACGTTCGAGTCAACCTCACGGTTCGCCGAGGTCGACGTCGACGGGCCACTGAAGCTGCACTACCACGAAGCGGGCGTCGGCAACGAGCAGACGATCGTGCTGCTGCACGGCGGCGGGCCGGGCGCGGCGAGTTGGACGAACTTCTCGCGTAACATCCCGGTCTTGGCCGAACAGTTTCACGTGTTGGCCGTCGATCAGCCCGGCTACGGCCACTCCGACAAGCGCGCAGAGCACGGGCAGTTCAACCACTACGCCGCCCGGGCACTCAAGGGCCTCTTCGACCAGTTGGGCCTGGGACGCGTTCCGCTGGTAGGCAATTCGCTCGGCGGAGGCACTGCGGTCCGGTTCGCCCTGGATTACCCCGACAAGGCCGGCAAGCTGGTGCTGATGGGTCCTGGCGGGCTCAGTATCAACCTGTTCGCCCCCGATCCCACCGAGGGCGTCAAGCGGCTGGGCAAATTCTCATCCGCGCCGAGCCGGGAAAATCTCGAGGCGTTCCTGCGGGTGATGGTCTACAACCAGAAGCTGATCACTCCCGAGTTGATCGATCAGCGCTTCGAACTGGCGTCCACCCCAGAATCGCTGACGGCGACCCGCGCGATGGGAATGTCGTTCTCGGGGGCGGACTTCGAACTCGGCATGATGTGGCGTGAGGCGTACAAACTGCGTCAGCCGGTGCTGCTGATCTGGGGCCGCGAGGATCGGGTCAACCCGCTCGACGGTGCGCTGCTGGCGCTCAAGACCATTCCGCGCGCGCAACTGCACGTCTTCGGCCAGTGCGGACACTGGGCGCAGGTGGAGAAGTTCGACGAATTCAACAAGCTGACCATCGATTTCCTGGGATAAGTGATGAGCATCCGTTCACTGGGCTACCTGCGCATCGAAGCCACCGACATGGCGGCGTGGCGCGACTACGGCCTGAAGGTACTCGGCATGGTCGAAGGCAAGGGCGCTACCGGGGGAGCTCTCTATCTGCGGATGGACGATTTCCCCGCCCGCCTGGTGATTGTGCCGGGTGAGCATGACCGTCTCACCGAAGCCGGCTGGGAATGTGCGAATGCCGAAGGCTTACAAGATATTCGCGATCGGCTCGACGTCGAGGGCACACCCTACAAGGAAGCCACCGCCGCCGAGCTGGCCGACCGTCGGGTCGACGAGATGATCAAATTCTGCGACCCCTCGGGCAACGGTCTGGAGGTTTTCCACGGCGCCGCGCTCGAACACCGGCGGGTCGTGAGTCCCTATGGGCACACATTTGTCACCGGTGAACAGGGCCTCGGACATGTCGTTTTGACCACCCGTGACGACGCCGAGACGCTGCATTTCTACCGCGAAGTATTGGATTTCAAGCTGCGCGATTCTATGCGACTGCCGCCCCAGGTGGTGGGTCGGCCGGCCGACGGGCCACCGGCCTGGCTGAGGTTCCTCGGCTGCAATCCGCGTCACCACAGCCTGGCCTTCATGCCGGGGCAGACCCCGAGCGGGATCGTGCACCTGATGGTCGAGGTCGGCGAAGCCGACGACGTGGGGTTGTGCCTGGATCGGGCGTTGCGGCGCAAGGTGCCGATGTCAGCGACACTCGGCCGGCACGTCAACGACCTGATGCTGTCGTTCTACATGAAGACTCCCAGTGGATTCGACATCGAATTCGGCTGTGAGGGAAGGAAAGTCGAGGACGACGACTGGATCGCGCGGGAGAGCACCGCGATCAGCCTCTGGGGCCACGACTTCAGCGTCGGCTTCAAGTAATGTCCGTCCAGATCGACGCCCGCACGTTTCGCAGCGTGCTGGGTCAGTTCTGCACCGGTATCACGATCATCACCACCGTCCACGACGACGCCCCGGTCGGCTTCGCCTGCCAATCCTTCGCCGCGTTGTCGCTGGAACCGCCGCTGGTGTTGTTCTGCCCGACCAAGGTGTCGCGGTCCTGGCAGGCCATCGAAGCCAGCGGGAAATTCTGCGTCAATGTGCTAACCGAGAGTCAAAAGCACGTCTCGGCACGCTTCGGCTCCAAGGATCCGGACAAGTTCGCCGGAATCGATTGGCAACACTCGGAACTCGGCTCGCCCATCATCGACGGATCGCTGGCCTACATCGACTGCACGGTCGCCTCGGTGCACGACGGTGGCGATCACTTCGTGGTGTTCGGTGCGGTCAAGTCGCTGTCTGAGGTACCCAAGATCACGCCGCGACCGCTGCTCTTTTACCGCGGCGACTACACCGGCATCGAGCCAGACAAGACCACCCCGGCGCAGTGGCGCGACGACTTGGAAGCGTTCCTGACAGCGACCACCCAGGACACCTGGCTATAGTCGGGGGTCGTGTGCGTCGCGGACGCGGATTCAGGATTTCATGTTTAGCAGCGGACGGAGGGGGTAAGCCCGCTGCCGAAGGTGTGGATTCTTGACCGAAAAGAATG
>NZ_JBYCLA010000297.1:0-6782 GCF_057473665.1 Mycobacterium sp. TH-M25 | reverse complement strand
GAGACGACCTGGTCCGCTGGGGCGGACGCGTCGACGACCCGGCCGGCGGGGTGTTCGACCGTGCGCCCGACGCGCCCCCGGACTGGCTGCCGGACTGGCTGCGTCCGGCCCGGCTCCGGCGACGGGTCGCGTCGGACATTGCGATGACGACAGCGACGGTGCCTGCGACCGCTTCGTCGGACGGTGCGGCTTGAACGAAGTCCGTTATTAGACAACTGCGCAACTGGGGATGTAATCCGCGGCATTTCGGCTAAATTGTCCGGAATGTCAGATTTCCACTCGCGCACTGAGCCTGTGGTGTCATCAGCGAGGCTGAAGGCCGGGGTGAATTCATCTACGGCCTATTGAGCGGGTTCGTCGTACGACGGCCTTGGGTGGTTATCGCTTGCTGGGTTGTGCTTGCGCTGGGGCTGCCCCTGACGGTGCCGTCGCTGGCGGAGATGGCGCAGCGCCACCCGGTCGCGATCCTGCCTGCCACTGCGCCGTCGGTCACCACGGCGAAGAGCATGAAGGCAGCATTTCGCGAACCCGGGTCGGAAAACGTGCTGATCGTGCTGCTCACTGCCGAGAAGGGAATGGGACCGGCCGACGAAGAGGTCTACCGCAAGCTGGTGAATGTACTGCACCGGGACAGTAGCGACGTCGTGACGGTCCAGGACTTCCTTTCGGTTCCGATGCTGCGTCAGATGCTTGGCAGCACCGACCGCAAGGCGTGGCTGCTGCCGGTCGGCCTTGCCGGCGAGCTGGGCACACCCGAGTCTTACCGCGCCTACACGCGGGTCGTTGAGATGGTCAAAGGAACCGTCAAGGGAACGACGGTGACCGCCAATTTCACCGGGCCCGCAGCGACCGTTGCCGACTTGACCGACGCCGGAGAGCGGGATCGCGCTGCGATCGAGCTGGCGATCGGCGTCTTGCTGGTGGTCATCCTGCTGATCATCTACCGCAACCCGATCACCATGTTGCTGCCGCTGATAGCGATCGGCGCATCCCTGCAAACCGCCCAGGCCGTCGTCGCCGGGGTGTCGCTGGTGAGCGGCATGGCCGTGTCCAATCAGACGATCGTCCTGCTGAGCGCGCTGATGTCCGGCGCGGGAACGGATTACGTCGTTTTCCTCGTCAGCCGCTACCACGACTACATGCGGCAGCTGCCCGGTACCGCTGAGGACTGCCAACGTGCCGTACGGCTGTCGCTGGCATCCATCGGCAAGGTGATAGGGGCATCGGCGGCGACGGTGGGTGTCACCCTCCTGGGGATGGGCTTCGCCAAACTCGGCCTGTTCTCCACGGTTGGCCCAGCGTTGGCCATCGGGGTCGCCGTGGCGTTCCTTGCCGCCGTGACCCTGTTGCCGGCGATCCTGGTGCTGGCCGGTCCGCGCGGATGGATAGCGCCGGGCCGGGAACGCACCGCTGTGTTCTGGCGGCGGGTCGGGGTGCGAATAGTGCGGCGTCCGAAAGCGTATCTGGCCGCCAGCATGGTGATCCTGATCCTGTTAGCCGGCTCTGCGAGCCTGGTTCGCTTCAATTACGACGATCGCAAACAATTGCCCGCTTCCGACGCGAGCTCCATAGGGTACGCCGCGCTGGAACGCCATTTCCCGGTGAACCAGACGATCCCGGAGTACCTCTTCGTTCAATCGTCGCAAGACCTGCGCGCACCGCGCGCGCTCGCCGATTTGGAGCAGATGGCACAACGCGTGAGCCAGGTCCCGGGCATCGCCATGGTGCGCGGCGTCACCCGGCCGATGGGTGAATCGCTCGAACAGGCCAGGGCCACATATCAGGCGAAGCTCGTCGGCGATCAGCTCGGCGATGCCTCCAACTTGATCGACGAGCACACCGGTGACCTCAACCGACTGGTCTCGGGCGCCGATCTGTTGGCCGGCAGTCTCGGCGACGTGCGCACCCGAGTCAGCCAGTCAGTCGACAGTGTGCGCAGCCTCATCGACGCCCTGGTCTACCTGCAAGATCAATTCGGCGGCAACAAGACGTTCGCCGAAATGGACAAAGCCGCCAGGCTCGTCACAGGCATCCGGGCACTAGGGGATTCGCTGCAGATGGACTTCGCACAAATCGGGATCAGTGCTGACTGGATCGACCCGGTCGTCGCGGCCCTCGACACCAGCCCGTTATGTGATTCCAATCCCACGTGTGGTGCCGCGCGTGGCCAGCTCCACAGGCTTCAAGTCGCACGTGACGACGGGACCCTCGACAACGTCGCGGCCCTCGCTGGCCAGTTGCAGTCGACGCAGTCGTTGCAGACGATTTCGGCCACAGCGAGCGGCCTCAACAGCGCGCTGCAGTCCGTCACTTCGTCGCTGCGCGCACTGGGATTGGACACTCCGCGTAACGCACAGACCAGCATCGTGACCATGCAGAACGGGTTCGACGACCTCGCCGGCGCCAGCCGTCAACTGGCCGACGGCGTACAACTGCTGGTCGACCAGACCAAGCGGCTGGGCGCGGGGCTCAGCACGGCGTCGGCGTTTCTGATGGCAATGGGGCGCGACGCGGCACAACCCTCGATGGCCGGGTTCAATGTTCCGCCACAGGTGCTCGACGCAGATGATTTCAAGAAGCTCCTGCAGGCGTTCATCTCTCCCGACGGACATTCGGTGCGGTATTTCATCCAGACCAACCTGAATCCGTTCAGCGCCAACGCGATGGATCAGGTCAACACGATCCTGCACACCGCCGACGGAGCGAAGCCCAATACGACCCTTGCCGATGCTTCCATCTCGATGGCGGGCTACCCCGTCACGCTCCGTGATACCCGCGATTACTACGACCGGGACATCCACCTGATCATCGTCATCACGATCAGCGTCGTGTTCTTGATCCTCGCGGTGTTACTCCGCGCGATCGTCGCTCCGCTCTATCTGGTGGGCTCGGTGCTCATCTCGTACCTGTCGGCGGTCGGGATGGGTGTGTTGGTGTTCCAGGTCTTGCTAGGCCGGGAAGTGCATTGGAGTGTCCCCGGATTGGCATTCGTCGTGTTGGTCGCCGTGGGCGCCGACTACAACATGCTGATTGCTTCCCGGTTGCGCGACGAATCGCCGCGGGGCATCCGTCGCGGGGTGATCCGGACCGTGAGTTCGACCGGGGGTGTCATCACGGCGGCGGGCCTGATTTTCGCCGCGGCGATGTACGGCTTGCTGTTCGCCAGCATCGGGGCTGTCGTGCAGGGCGGCTTCGTGATCGGCACGGGGATCCTGATCGACACGTTCGTCGTACGTACGATCACGGTGCCTGCCATCGCCACTCTGTTCGGACAGGCCAGCTGGTGGCCTAAACGGCCGCACCTCCAGCTTTGATGCCGAAGCTTTGATGCCGAGCGACCACATCGGGTGAGCCCGCGGCGCCGAGCAGGATTTCGCAAGCCCGGCCGCTGTCCGGTAGCCTACGACGGTTGCCGACGCAGGCGACCCTCCTGCCACGGAGAAATGAGCCGTGGCCGCACACGACCATAGGAGGTGATGAGGTTCCCATGCGTCCATACGAAATCATGGTCATCCTCGACCCCACCCTCGACGAGCGCACCGTTGCGCCGTCACTGGAGACCTTCCTCAATGTCGTCCGTAAAGACGGCGGCACGGTGGACAAGGTCGACATCTGGGGTCGACGCCGGCTGGCGTACGAGATCGCCAAGCATGCCGAAGGCATCTACGCGGTGATCGACGTGAAGGCCGCCCCCGCGACGGTGTCCGAGCTCGACCGTCAGCTCAGCCTCAACGAGTCGGTGCTGCGCACCAAGGTCATGCGCACCGACAAGCACTAGTTGGCCAACCGGCCTGTTGGCGAATGCCCCCGGTACGTCCGAGTCGTTGCGTAGGCTCAGCGTGACCCGCTCATGACTATTCGCCGACTCTGGCCGGCCCACACGGACTCAGGAGGTCACAGTGGCTGGTGACACTGTCATCACGGTTATCGGGAACCTGACTGCCGACCCCGAACTGCGTTTCACGCCGTCGGGCGCGGCCGTCGCGAACTTCACGGTGGCGTCGACCCCGCGCATGTTCGACCGTCAGACCAACGAGTGGAAGGACGGCGAAGCGCTGTTTCTCCGCTGCAACATCTGGCGGGAGGCTGCCGAGAATGTGGCCGAGAGCCTCACCCGCGGTTCACGCGTGATCGTGAGCGGACGGCTCAAGCAGCGTTCGTTCGAGACCCGGGAGGGCGAGAAGCGCACCGTCGTCGAGCTCGAGGTCGACGAGATCGGCCCGTCGCTGCGATACGCCACCGCCAAGGTCAACAAAGCCAGCCGCAGCGGCAGCGGCGGGGGTGGATTCGGGGGCGGCGGTGGATCCCGCAGCCAGGCACCCCAGGGCGGCGGCTCGGCCGGCGGCCCGGCTGGCGGCGAGGATCCGTGGGGCAGCGCCCCGGCGTCGGGTTCGTTCGGCGGCGGCGACGACGAGCCTCCCTTCTGACCACCCTTAACGACTGAACGAAAGAGACAGACAATGGCGAAGTCCACCAAGCGGCGTCCCGCGCCGGAAAAGCCGGTCAAGGTACGCAAGTGCGTGTTCTGCTCCAAAAAGGGACAGGACATCGACTACAAGGACACCCAGTTGCTACGGACCTACATCAGCGAGCGGGGCAAGATCCGTGCCCGCCGGGTGACCGGTAACTGTGTCCAGCATCAGCGCGACGTTGCCATCGCGGTCAAGAACGCCCGCGAGGTCGCGTTGCTGCCCTTCACCTCGTCGACGCGGTAAGCGCGCGGACACGCAGAACGGAAGCAACGAAACAATGAAGCTCATTTTGACCGCCGATGTGGACCACCTGGGTTCGGTCGGCGAGACCATCGAGGTCAAGGACGGCTACGGCCGCAACTTCCTGTTGCCACGCGGCTTGGCGATCGTCGCCTCGCGCGGCGCGCAGAAGCAGGCCGACGACATCCGTCGCGCCCGTGACACCAAGCAGGTCCGCGACCTTCAGCACGCCAACGAGATCAAGGCCGCCATCGAGGGGCTGGGTCCGGTGTCGCTGCCGGTGAAGGCCGCCGGCGACTCGGGCAAGCTGTTCGGCTCGGTCACCACGACCGCTGTCGTCGCGGCCATTCGCAAGGCCGGCGGCCCGAACCTGGACAAGCGCGTGGTGCGGTTGCCCAAGAGTCACATCAAGGCCGTTGGCAGCCACCCGATCACGTTGCACGTGCATCCCGATGTCGACGTGACGGTCGCACTCGACGTCGTCGCGGAGGCCTGAGCGTCGCATCCCGTAACCCCCGGTGGCAGCCCGAAACGGCAGCCCCGGGGGCTTTTGGCGCCCACATAGCGAACTCATACCCGCCAGCAACCGTTAGCGAACGTTACCGTCCGTTAACGCCGGTAACTTTTCGGCGAAACACAACACGCCCGAAACAGCAACCCCGCCCGACACGCCGAGGCAATTCACATCCACACCAAATACGCCATTTTGTGGTGCGCTTAGCTGAAGTGATGCGGCAACGGCAGAGATTGCTCCACAAGTTCTCCACAGCCCCTCAACACCGGCGCAGGCGGATATGCACACACCATGCACAGGTCTATGAACAACCCCGTTTGGAGTCGGCGCCAGCAACCTTTAACGTCGACCCGGCGTGCGGTGATGCCGGCGGTGGAAGGTCGGCGATCTGGCCCGCGGTGGATATCCCGCCGCCTGCGAGCGGTGTCGGTGGCGTGACTTAACGTCATGCCATCGATGTCGAATGTGCGTTCGAACATCGCGAAGGAGGCGGGAGCCCAGTGGCTGTAGTCGACGATTTGGGACGCCCCAGCGCGGAGGCGCCGAGCGAGGACTACGGCCGTCAGCCGCCGCAGGAGATGGCGGCTGAGCAGTCGGTGTTGGGCGGCATGCTGCTGAGCAAAGACGCGATCGCCGACGTGCTGGAGCGGCTGCGGCCCAGCGACTTCTACCGCCCGGCGCACCAGAACGTCTACGACGCCATCCTTGATCTCTATGGGCGCGGGGAGCCCGCCGACGCGGTCACCGTGGCCGCGGAGTTGGACCGCCGTGGGCTGCTGCGCCGGATCGGCGGGGCGCCCTATCTGCACACCCTCATCTCGACCGTGCCGACCGCCGCCAACGCGGGCTACTACGCGGGCATCGTGGCGGAGAAGGCGCTGCTGCGCCGGCTGGTGGAGGCCGGAACCCGGGTGGTGCAGTACGGCTATGCCGGCGCCGAGGGCGCTGACGTGGCCGAGGTGGTCGACCGCGCGCAGGCCGAGATGTATGAGGTCACCGAGCGGCGGATGTCGGAGGATTTCGTCCCGCTGGAAGACCTGCTGCAGCCGACGATGGACGAGATCGACGCGATCGCCTCCAACGGCGGTCTGGCGCGCGGGGTGCCGACCGGGTTCACCGAGCTCGACGAGTTGACCAACGGCCTGCACCCGGGGCAGATGATCATCGTCGCGGCCAGGCCCGGTGTGGGCAAGGCCTTGGCGCTGGACACGCCGCTGCCGACGCCGGACGGTTGGACGACGATGGGTGAGGTCGCCGTCGGTGACGAGCTGCTGGGCGCCGACGGGCGGCCAACACGAGTGGTCGCCGCGACCGACGTCATGTCGGGTCGGCCGTGCTACGAGGTGGAGTTCTCCGACGGCACGGTGATCGTCGCCGATGCGGAGCATCAGTGGCCGACCGCGTTGGGCATCCGCACGACCGACCAACTCAGAGGTGGTCTGGATACCATCACGGCGGCCGGGGCACTGGCGGGCCAGGCACGACGTCCCGGCGGCACCATGCTGTTGGCGCCAGTGCTGAACGTCGACGCGGTCCGCCCGGCGCGCACCGTTCCG
>NZ_JBYCLA010000296.1:0-10523 GCF_057473665.1 Mycobacterium sp. TH-M25 | reverse complement strand
CGGGGTAGTCCGCGCCGACGTCCGCCAGTTCGGCCGTCGACAGGTCAGCGAGCAGGGTGTCGACGGTGTCTTGGGAATCTTTTTTGTTCGTGCCGATCACCCCGGTGGGGCCGCGTTTGATCCAGCCGACGACGTACTCATTGCCCCGCCCGGCGATGCGGCCGCCGTCGTGCGGGATGGTTCCGCGGTTGGCGTCATAGGGCAGGCCCGGAATGGATATGCCGCGGTAGCCGACCGCGCGTACCACCAGCTGGGCGGGGAGCTGCTCGCGCATCCCGGTGTCTTTGGCCACCACCCGCCCGGCCTCGTCGGGGATCAGTTCGTTGCGACCCAACACGATGTGTTCGACCGCGCCGTCGCCGGTGATTTCGACGGGGGACGCCAGAAATCGGAACACGATGCGGCGATGACCCGGCCGCGGCTGGCGGCCGGCGTAGTCGCGCAGCACCTTGATGTTCTGCTTACAGGTCTTGCCCACCGCGGCCGCGTCGTCGTCGCTGATGGGATCGACGTCAGCTGGGTCGACGACCACGTCGACGCCGTCGAGCTCGCCGAGTTCACGCAGCTCCACGGTGGTGAACGCGGCCTGCAACGGGCCGCGTCGGCCGACGATCACCACCTCGTCCACCCCGCGCTGGCGCAGCGCTTCCAGCGCGTGGTCGGCGATGTCGGTGCAGGCCAGCACGCCGGGATCGGTCACCAAAATGCGGGCGACGTCCAGGGCCACGTTGCCGTTGCCGATCACCACCGCACGAGCACCCGAGAGACCGGGAAGCATCGCGGCGAAATGCGGCTCGGCGAAATGCGGGTGGGCATTGTACCAGCCGACGAAATCGACGGCAGCGACGCTTCCGGGAAGTTCTTCGCCGGGGACGTTCAGGGAGCGGTCCGATTGAGCCCCGACCGCGTAGATCACCGAGTCGTAGCGTTCGGCAAGCTCGGCGGTGCTGACGTGCTCGCCGACCACGACGTTGCCGAAAAACCGGAACCGGGGATCTGCGGCCGTCTTTTCGAACTGCGCGCTGATCGACTTGATCTTGGGGTGATCAGGTGCCACCCCGGAACGCACCAGACCCCACGGGGTGGGCAGCATCTCCAGCATGTCGACCGCCACGTCGACGCCGGTCGTCGAATCGGCGGCCTTGAGCAGCGACGCGGCCGCGAAAAACCCCGACGGACCAGAGCCCACGATCGCAACATGTTGACGACGGATACTCACAAACCCTCCTTCGGCGGCGACCTGGTTGATGCCCGCCGCAACGATAGCTGCTCGACCTGCGCTTCGGCGCCTGGGCAGGTCACCTAGTCGATGATCGGCGCGTCGCGGTGTCGGCGGTAGCGGTCTGGATGTTGTGGAGTCACAAGGTACGGTTGTGATTAAAGCGGGTGGTGGGATACCGCGATGCCCGACGAGTTCGCCGACCGGTACCGGGCGGGGCTACTTACCGCCGGCCGGTCCTGATGTGGCTGAGCAGATCTCGCGTTGCTCCGGCGGGTGGGGTGCGTCCGCCCACCCAGATGGCACGAAGCTCGCGCCGCAAGTCCAACTCGGGGGTGGCGATGGAGCGGAGTCGTCCGGTCGCGAGGTCGTCGGCCACCGCCAGCCGGCTCATCACCGCTGGTCCCGCGCCGTCGAGGACGGCGGCGCGCACAGCCGCGGCGGTCGGCAATTCGAGCACCGGCGGCGCTTGTTGTATGTCGTCGCCGAGCACCCGGCTCAGGGCCACCGTGAGTGAATCGCGTATGCCGGAGTGGGGCTCCCGGGCCACCAAGGGGGTTTGCGCTAGTTCGGCGGCGCCCACGCCCTGTGACCGTCGCGTCCACTTGTGGTCCGGCGGCACAACCACCACCAGTTCGTCGCGCCCGACGATGCAACTGCCTAGCTCCCTGGGCGGCACGGGGTTTTCGACGAATCCGAGGTCGGCGGTGCCGTTGCGAACCGAGGCGGTTGCGTTCTCACTGTTGGTGGCGGTCAGAATTACGTGTGGGGCGGTGCCGCCGCGCCGCGCAGCGGCGCTTTGCAAGGACACCAGCCAGTGCGGCATCAACTGTTCGGCGATCGTCTGGCTGGCCACAATTCTTATCCGTTGCCGGCTCTCCGTTCGCAGCGAGCCCAGTCCCGCATCGACATCGTGGGCGACGTCCAGCAGCCGGGCTGCCCACTCGGTAACGACGATGCCGGTCGGCGTCAGTTGTGAGCCGCGGGTGGTCCGGACCGCCAACCGCACGCCGATCTGCGCTTCCATCGATGCCAGCCGCGCCGACACGGCTTGTTGGGTCAGCCCGAGTTCGCGGGCGGCGGCGCCGAGACTGCCGGTCTGAGCGACCGCGAGAAGGACCTCGAATGTGCCGAGTTCGGGCATCCGGGAACTGAGCGCCATGCCCAATCAAATCACAAACCGGCGTTGTGTGTGTGGGCGTGTGTGGCCCCCCGCGCGCCCGCCGTATGGGCGTGATCCCTTTCCGCCAGGCCGGGTTGACACACCCGGCGGGTCGAACAGTGTCCGGAATTAAGTCGAACGCACCCGCGACGTTGACATCAGCCGGCTCTCTGGAACGCGGGGAATCCGCCGGTCGCCTGCTTGCCGCGATCGGGCCTGGCGGTGGGTCTTGTGGTACGGGTCTTCCGCGCATCTATCACCCCGATGATGGCGTTGCTGATCACGCGCGGCGCCTGGTCGAGAAGCATGTGCCCGGCGGCGGGCAGGTGCACGTGCATCGCTCCGGGGATTTGCCGGGCCAGGTCACGGGCGTGCATCGGCGGGGTGAGCCTATCGGCGCCACCGCTGATGACGGCCGTCGTGGCGGTGATAGCACTCAGCGTCCGGTACTGGTCGTAGCGACCTAGGGCGTGCAGAAAGCCGGCTTTCGTTGTGATCGGGGTGGCCAGGACGTTCACCCCGCAGGCGGCGATACGCGCGTCGCGGTCAACCAGGTCGTCGTGTCCGCCGCGGCCGGCCAGGGCTCCGCATACCGGGCGGGTGAGGGCTCGGGCGGCGTGATCTGCGACCGCGTGAGGCAGATGTCGCGCCAGTTCGTAGAGGACGTCGACCCCGGGGTGAGCCAACAGCCGGCCCAGACCGCGTTCGGTGAGTCTGCCCGCCGCGGTGGCGACGAGGACGAGCCCATCCGCTGGGACAGGTCGCTGCCCGACGGGTCGGCCGAGGTAGGCCAGAGCCGCCATACCGCCCATGGAATGCCCGGCCAGCGTCAGCGGACTTGTGACCTGGAGAGCCACGAGCACGTCGGCGAGGTCGGTGGCGAGCTGATCGACCTGGTAGGTGTGCATCGGTGCGGCCGCCGAGTCGCCGTGGCCGCGGTGGTCGTAGCTGATGATCCGGATGCCGGTACCGTATCGACGAAGCAGGTGATCGATCTGCACGGTCCAGGACTCTTTGGTCAGGCAGAAGCCGTGCAGCAGCACGACCGTGTGCGCCGCGTCTCGAGAACCGTGTTCGCGCACCGACAATGCCACACCGTTGCGCGTCGTCACCGTCCGTTCAATACCCATCACCGCACCCCCCTTTCGACCCGTCGTAGCTGTCGATACACAGGCCAGCAAGCCGGAGGGAAAGGCGCAAGTTGGCGCCCAGCCCAATGATGTCCGGCGTAAACCCGGTGCGGGGCAGCATGTTACAGATTACCCGTGCAGATCGGTCGATGGCGTGCCGCACCAGCTGGGTGAAGTGCCGGATCGGTTCCATGCCGGGCATCGCCCGCCGGGTGGGCGACACCGTCGTCGACGTAGCAGAAATCACGCCGCACCGGCCAATAGGTATCCCCAACGTGGGTCGTCGGCCTCATGGAAATACCAGCCGGACCCGCGGAAGGTCACGCATTCAGGTACGGCGTCTTTGGGTGCCAGCAGGGGATGCAGTGGCTGCGCATCATGGGTCCAACCCAACACAGCCAAAGACCCGCCGCGACGGTTCGCACACCGCCACAGCATCTGGACCGCCGTGTGCGCACGGTCGATATCCGTCTCGGGCCCCCACGCGAGCACAGTCAGGTCGTTCTGAGAACACACCGCGGCAAGGTGCATATCATTGTCGGGGCCGACACGGTCGGAGTGGTATTTGGTAAACGCGTCGGGTTCGTTCGACACCAGACCGTACAGGTGGGCTATATCGACGCCGCCGTAACCCCAGCCGCGGGCGAAGCTCATACAACGGCGGACAGTCGGATCGCTATGGCGCTCATCGGCTCCGGACCCGTTGCGGATCACCCATGACAACCGCGGCTTGTCGGAATCCCACACACGCACGATTCGGTACCGCCATGTGCGGCAGGGACTGAACACCGCCCACGCCGCACGGTAACCGGTCGACCGATGAAGCTGTGCGAGCAACACCACCATTTCTCCACTCCTCGGTTGAGACCTTCGCTACGTTTGATGATTCGCCGTCCAAGGAATCCCGGGTAGAGGCAGTGACGTTGTGGAGCCACAAGACGCCGTTGAGTTCACCGGCCAGACCGCACGCGTCAGTGCCCCGTCGCTCGTGGCGGAAACGCATCGGACCAGGGTTCCGATCGGGGCTCGGTTCGACTGCGCGGACGATCGGCAGTAACCCCGGACGGGCACAACGTATCCTTGTATCCCCACAAACTCCAGGCGTCTACTGTCGGCCCAGCAGGTCGAGGACGATCAACGAGATGAGCCGTCGAGCAAACAATGCTTCGGCGAGCAGGGTCTCCCGGCTCGGCCTGAGCGGGCTCCTGCCCGGCCACCGGCAACTGGATCGCCGCGACAGCCCCGTGAAGGCGCGCCCCTACCACGTCGCGATCGTCGGATCCGGGCCGTCCGGGTTTTTCGCGGCGGCGTCGCTGCTCAGGGCCGCCGACTCCTCGCCGGACATCGACATCGCGGTGGACATGCTGGAGATGCTGCCCACGCCGTGCGGTCTGGTACGGTCCGGCGTCGCGCCCGATCACCCCGAGATCAAGGCGATCGGTGCAAAATTCGGGAAGACCGCCGAAGACCCACGCTTCCGGTTTTTCGGCAACATCGTGGTTGGCCAACACGTCGAGGCCGCCGAACTCGCCGAGCACTACGACGCGGTGATCTACGCGGTCGGTGCACAATCGGACCGATCGCTGAACATCCCCGGCGAGGATCTGCCCGGCAGCATCGCCGCGACCGACTTCGTGGGCTGGTACAACGCCCACCCGCACTTCGAGCACGTGTCGCCGGACCTATCGGGCGCCCGAGCTGTAATCATCGGCAACGGCAACGTCGCACTCGACGTCGCGCGCATCCTGATCACCGACCCGGCCGCGTTGGCGCGCACTGACATCGCCGACCATGCGCTGGATTCGCTTCGGTCCAGCGGCGTGGAGGAGGTGGTGATCATCGGCCGGCGCGGGCCGCTGCAGGCCGCGTTCACCACGCCGGAGCTGCGCGAGCTGGCCGATCTCGAAGAAGTCGACGTGGTGGTGGACCCGGCTCAACTCGACGTGATCGGCGACGTGGTGCTGGACCCGGCTCAACTGGACGTGATCGGCGACGACGACGCGGCCGACCAGACCTGCGGGCGCAACATCGACGTGCTGCGCGAGTGCGCGGCGCGCGAGCCCCGGCCGGGACACCGTCGAATCGTGTTCCGTTTCTCGACATCTCCGATCGAAATCAAAGGAGACGGCAGAGTCGAGGAGATCGTACTCGGCCGCAACAGGCTGGCCGGCGACGACAACGGGCGGCTGGCCGCCCAGGACACCGGCGTGCGCGAACACCTGCCCACCCAGTTGGTGCTGCGCTCGGTCGGCTACCGCGGCATACCGATACCACGGCTGCCGTTCGACTTCCGCAGCGGAACAATTCCCAGCCTCGACGGCCGAATCGCGGGCAGCCGCAACGAGTACGTCGTCGGCTGGATCAAGCGCGGCCCGACCGGGGTGATCGGCGTCAACGAGAAGGACGCCCAGGCCACCGTCGACACCCTGCTGGCAAATTGCCGCTCCGGGCGGGCCGATTTCGGTCCGGATCATGCCGACAAGCTCGCCGACTGGCTGAGCGTGCGCCAGCGCAACCTGGTCACCTACGCCGATTGGAAGGCCATCGACGGCTACGAGCGTGCGACCGGCGCGCTGCACGGGCGACCGCGCGTCAAGGTACCGAACCTGGACGAGCTAGTGCGGATCGGACACGACGGATTCGTGTCGGCTAACGCGGTGTGTCGGCGATGAAAACGCCACGTCCACCACGTTAGCCTGAACGGGCCAGTCACGCAGTACGGAGACCGCCCGCCAGCACGCGGATGGGTGGACGATGCCGGGGCCGCCGGGCAATTCCCTCTCACCGACGGATCGACGGTGCTCGTTCTCCGACGACGGTGAAGGACTGTAGGTATGAGACGCTCACATCGCATCGCGGATTGGGATCCCGAGGAGTTGCCCGCCTGGGAGGCCGGTAACCGGGCCATCGCCCGGCGCAATCTGATCTGGTCGGTCGCGACCGTACACCTGGGCCACTCGGTGTGGTCACTCTGGTCGGTGATGGTGCTGTTCATGCCCGATCAGGTGTATGGCTTTTCAACCAGCGACAAGTTCCTGCTTGCCGCCACCGCCACCCTGGTCGGTGCATGCCTGCGCCTCCCCTACTCGATGGCCGCGATGACCTTCGGCGGCCGCAACTGGACGATATTCTCGGCATTCGTCCTGCTGATCCCCACCGGGACCACGCTGGTGCTGCTCGCCCGGCCGGGGCTGCCGCTCTGGCCGTACCTGGTGTGCGCAGCACTGACCGGCCTGGGTGGCGGGAATTTCGCGGCGTCGACACCCAACGCGAGTGCCTTCTACCCGCACCGGCTCAAGGGCTCGGCGCTGGGGCTGATCGGCGGGGCGGCAAATCTAGGGGTACCGATGGTCCAGCTGGCCGGGCTGCTGGTCATCTCCGCAACCGGCAACCAGCAACCGTACTGGGTGTGTGCGGTGTATCTGCTGGTGATAACGATCGTCGGTATCCTGGCGACGCTGTTTCTGGACGATCTCACGCAGCACCGGATAGCAGCGACTCACCTCCCGTCGATCCTTTCGTCGATTCTGCGCCATCGCCACACCTGGTTGATAGCGCTGCTCTACCTCGGCACCTTCGGCTCGTTTATCGGGTATGCGTTCGCATTCGGCCATCTGCTGCAGCTCAACTTCATGACCGACGGACAAGACGCCGCGCAGGCCTCGCTGCACGCCGCCCAGATCGCCTTCATCGGCCCGATGCTGGCGTCGGTGGCCCGGATTTACGGCGGCCGGCTTGCCGACCGATTCGGCGGCGGCCGCGTCACCGTGACGGTCTTCGCTGCCATGTTCGTCGCCGCCGCGCTGACCGGCATCGGCGTCCACGACAAGCACAGCCCTGTCGCCGGCTCGGCGGTAACCGGCTACATCACCGGATTCATCGTCCTGTTCATCCTCGCCGGGGTCGGCAACGCCTCGGTGTACAAGATGATCCCGACCGTTTTCGAGGCCCGCAGCCACGGCGTGGAACACGCCGGCACACGAGATCCCCGCTGGTCACACGGTAGGGCAGGGCTGGTCGGCGGGTTCGTCGCGACGTTCGGCGCACTCGGCGGCTTCGCGATCAGCCTGGCGATGCGGCAGTCGTACCTCAGTACCGGCAGCGTAACGCCGGCGTTCGGCTTCTTCACGGTGTGCTATGCGGCCGCTGCGGTCCTGACCTGGGTCGTCTACGCTCGCCGGCCGGCCCGGTCCGAAGATAGCGGTGCCCGTCCGCGGATTGCCCGCCGAACCCACCCTCGCCGCACACCACCACCGGAAAATGAGTCACCCCATCGACGCACACCAGGGTAAAGTCGAGCGGCCGGTATGCTGCCAGGCAATCGGTGACCTCAGATGTACAGGCAGGAGCGGATCGTGGTGAAGCTGCTGACGGCCGCGTTGGTGGTGGCCGGCGCGATTGGTCTGGGCGCTCCGGCGTACGCCGACGACGATCCCCGCGACGCAGCCTTTCTGCAGGCACTCAACGAGGTCGGCATCAAGTACCCGAGCGAGGACCAGGTCATCGCCAGCGGCAAAGCGGTCTGCGCCTACATTGAAACGCGGCACACCCCTGCCGAAACCGTGCAAACGGTCGCAGAGGAGAACCCCCAACTCTCACCGGGCCAGGCCGTTGATTTCGTGATCCTTGCCCGAGGCGCGTACTGCCCGTTGCCGCCCGGCGGCGGCGGCGGCGGCGGTTGAGCCTCGGGCCTCTCCTTGCCTTGCCGCCGTCGGATCATCCCCAGGCGGACTGCGAAGCGGCCAACTCCTCTTGCCATTGCGGGGGGAGCGGCAACGGATCCGGCTCCGGGCGTCTGCGGTTACTGTAGGCCCAGGTCGACGCCAGCCAGCCGCTGGGCGCGATCAAGGCAGCGGCCGAGCGCTCGCCCGCCTTCCCGTCCTTGTCGCCGCGATCGTCGCCGTTGCCGCGGCGGCGATCCGTCGCACCGGAGAGCGCGCCTCGCCCGGACATCGTGCCCATCATCGCTTCCTGCATCGCCATCCCCGGCGGCAGGCCGACCGCGGCCGCCGGGGCGGCGCCGGTATTGACCGCCGCCAGGGAAATCGCCACCGGCTCGCTGCCCGCGGCGGCCGTGGCCCAGGTCGGCGGCACCGACACCGCCCCGACCGAGGACGCCTGGCCCAGCGCCGCGAACGGGCCGAGTAAGGCCGCCTTGCCCAGGCCCCCGAGCGCGTTCGCCCCGGCAGAACCGAAGAGGGCATTAATTGGCCCCAACCCCGTGAAGGTGGTGTAACCGGCGATCCCGCCGCGGACGAGGAATTCCCTGAAGTAACCGAAACCGTTCGTACCAATGGTGTAAAAGGCCGTGGTGTAACTCAGCGGGATGTTCAAACCGTAGTCCGGCACCAGCTCTACGTAGCTCAACCCCTGCACGGTTAAACCGCCGGCGGGAGTGCCGAGAAACGACAGCAAATTCGATGCGCTCGCCGTCGAGCCCAGCGGGTTCAGCTCGGTGGCCGGCGAGGCGGCGGAGAGAGCGTGGGCGCCGGCGGCATGCGCGCCGGCGGCGTGAGCGCCAGCGGCGTGGGCAGCCAGGGCGGCATGGGCGACCTCACCGGCCTGCGCGGCCAGCCCGGCCGGGCTGGTGGTCGGTGGTGGCTCCCGGAACGGTGTCAGGGTGCTCGTCGATGACGAGGCAGCCTCCGCGTATCCGTACATCGCGGCGGCGTCTTGCGCCCACATCTCGGCGTACTGGGCTTCGGCTGCCATGATCGCCGCGGTGTTCTGTCCGAAGAAATTGGTGGCCACCAGCGTCGCCAGCAAAGCCCGGTTGGCGGCGACCATGGTGGGCGGCACCGTGGCGGCGAACGCGGCCTCGAAGGCCGCCGCCGCCGTCTTGGCCTGCATCGCGGTCTGCTCGGCTTGGGCGGCAGTCGTCTGCAGCCACCGCGCATAGAGGAGAGCCGCGCTCGCCATCGCCGCCGCCGCCGGACCTGACCAATGCTCGCCGGCCAGGTCCGAGACCACCGAGGCACAGCCGGCCGCGGCCGACTCCAGCTCGGCGAAGAGTTCGTCCCAGCCCGCCGCTGCCGCCAGCATCGGTCCCGCCCCGGCGCCGGTGTACATCCGACCGGAGTTGACTTCCGGCGGCAGCAGCGCAAAGTCCATGGGTGTCTCTCGCCCTCTCGTAGGTGACTGTGCGGGTTTCGGAATGGGGGGTCAGCCGCCCGCGGGCGACCGGGGCACCACACTGCGGCGCCGTGAAACCGCGCGGGCCGTCGCACCGCCGAGGCCCCGCCCGGCCAGCGTGCCCAGCATGGTCTCGCCGAATGCTCCACCCGGGAGGCCGCCGA
This sequence comes from Mycobacterium sp. TH-M25, assembly GCF_057473665.1. NCBI lineage: Bacteria > Bacillati > Actinomycetota > Actinomycetes > Mycobacteriales > Mycobacteriaceae > Mycobacterium > Mycobacterium sp. TH-M25. The sequence continues at coordinate 716 of NZ_JBYCLA010000296.1, read as the reverse complement.
CGACGGCCGGAGCGGCAGGCACGCTGGCGGCCGGCAGGGTGAAGGAGGCGGGGGTGATCGCCGAGGCCGGCATCGCCCAGGCCGGCGGCACCGACAACGCACCGATCTTGATCGCCTGGCCGGCGCCGGCGGTCAGCGCTGGGCTGCTGAAGCTGGTCAGCCCCGCCCCGCCGAAGCTCAACGCGGACGGTCCCAGGAACGGCGGGTTCAGCACCTCGCTGAGCCCGGCGGGGTTTTCCGCCATCCACGTCAGCAGACCGACCCCGTTGTTGGCGTTGCTGAGCGCATTGGCCATATCCGCCCAGGCGGCGGTGCTGTTGCCGAATGCCTGTGCCCCGTAACCGGCCGTCTGGCTGAGCAGGCCGTCTCCGTTGACGAGGTCGCCGTTGCCGAGCAGCTGCTGCAGCCACGAAGGCAGGCTCGATCCGGTGCTCGTGCCGGTGGCCTGGGCAACCGAGGCGGATTGGGCGGCCTGCCCGGCCGGGTTGGTGTTCTGCGACGGGTGGCTGAACGGGGTGAGCGTCGCCGCGGCCGACGACGAGCGGGTGTAGTGGTGCATCGCGGTGGCGTCTTGAGCCCACATCTGCGTGTACTGGCGCTCGACCTCCCCGATCGCCGCGGTGTACTGACCGAAGTAGTTGCGCGCGATCAGCGCGGACAACAAGGAACGGTTGGCCGCGATCGCCGGCGGAGGCACGTGGGCGGCCAGCGCCGAG
>NZ_JBYCLA010000295.1:0-9614 GCF_057473665.1 Mycobacterium sp. TH-M25 | reverse complement strand
CGACTTGCCCGAGCCGGTGCTGCCGATCACGGCGGTCGTGGTGCCGGGCTGTGCCGTCAACGAGATATCCTGCAGCACAGCCTTTTCCGCGCCGGGGTAACGAAACGACGCGCGGTCGAGCCGAATCATGCCCGGGGCCGCGGCCGGCCGCACCGGATTCGGCGGGTTGCCGACGGCGACAACGGTCGACAGCACCTCGGTGATCCGCTCGGCGCACACCGCGGCCCGCGGCAACACCATCACGGTCATCGTCGCCATCACCACCGCCATCAGGATCTGGGCGAAGTACACCAGGAAAGCGATCAGCGATCCGACCTGCATCTGGCCGCTGTCGATGCGCAAGCCGCCGAACCAGATCAGCGCCACGCTCGAGCAGTTGATGGTCAGTGTGGTGACCGGCAGCATCAGCGCCTGCCAATTGCCGGCCGCCTGCGCGGTGGCCGAGAGCGCCACATTGGCGTCGTCGAAACGCTGTCGCTCGAACGGCTCTCGGGCGAATGCCCGCACCACCCGCACGCCGGAAAGCTGCTCGCGCATCACCCGGTTGATGTTGTCGATCAGTCGCTGCATGCTGCGAAACAGCGGCAGTGTCCGCGAGATGATCGGGTAGTTGGCGGCCACCAGCACCGGAATGCTGACCAACAGCAGCCACGACAGTCCGGCGTCTTGGTGGACCGCCATCGCGATGCCGCCCGCGCACATGATCGGCGCGGCGACCAGCACCGTGCAGCCCATCTGGACCAGGAACTGGATCTGCCGCACGTCGTTGGTGGTGCGGGTCAACAGCGTGGCCGCGCCGAATCGGGCGGTCTCGTGCTCGGAGAACGTGGTGACCTGATGAAACATCGCCGAGCGGAGGTCGCGGCCGACACCCATCCCGGCGCGGGAGCCGAAGTAAAGCGCGCCCACCGCGCACAGCACCTGCAGCGCGGTCACCGCGAACATCAGCCCGCCGAGTCGGATGATCGTGGGAGTGTCGCCCTTGGCGATGCCGTCGTCGATGATCGTGGCGTTGACCGTCGGCAGGTACAGCGAGGCCAGGCTGCTGACCAACTGCAGCGCCATCACCGCTGTGACCAGCGATCGGTACGGCCGCACGAACTGGCGCAGCAGTGCCACGAGCATCCGATAACTCTTGCACACAAGAAACCACAGCTCACCGCGTGTGCGATGGTTGGCATCTGTTGGTGCCGCTACAGTGCAACCTGTGATCACCAGAAGGCGCGGGTAGCGGTGCGACGTAACGTGGCGGCGCTGGTGTGCGCAACGGCAGTCCTGGTCCCGATGGCGGCAGCCTGCTCGGGTTCCGATTCCGGTTCCACGTCCCAGTCGTCTGGGTCGACGGCGCCGTCGTCCGGTAACGGGATCCACGGTCCGATGTTCCCGCAGTGCGGCGGCATCAGCGACGAGACGGTGAACAAGCTGACGCAGCTCAACGGCTTGGTGGACACCGCCAAGAACTCGGTGGGCTGCCAGTGGCTGGCCGGCGGTGGGATCCTCGGGCCGCACTTCTCGTTCTCCTGGTATCGCGGGAGCCCGATCGGGCGTGAACGCAAGACCGAGGAGCTGTCGCGGTCCAGCGTCGAAGACATCAACATCAGCGGCCACAGCGGGTTCATCGCCGTCGGAAATGACCCGCAGCTGGGTGATTCGCTGTGCGAGGTCGGAATCCAGTTCAACGACGACTTCATCGAATGGTCGGTGAACTTCAATCAGAAGCCCTACCCCGACGCGTGCAACGTCGCCAAAGAGTTGGCGCGCCAGACGATTGCGAATGGAAAATGAGTGTCCGCGTGCGTCGCCGGGCCCTGGTGAGCGTGGCGGTGTTGGCCACCGCACTGTCGGTGGCGACCGGTTGCACCCGATCGGTCGCCGGCACCGCGCACAGGGCGGGCGCCGGCGACGTGCCCCGAAACAACACCTCCGAGCAGCAGTACCCGAACCTGCAGAAGGAGTGCGAGGTCCTGACCACCGACGTGCTGGCCAAGACGGTCGGCGCGGATCCGCAGGACATTCAGAGCACCTTCGTCGGAGCGATCTGCCGCTGGCAGGCCGCCAACCCGGGCGGTCTGATCGACATCACCCGGTTCTGGTTCGAGCAGGGCAGCTTGGACAACGAGCGCAAGGTCGCCGAATTCTTGACCTATCAGATCGAGAACCGGGCCATCGCCGGTGTGCCGTCGATCGTGATGAAACCGAACGACCCCAACGGCGCGTGCGGTGTAGCCAGCGACGCCGCCGGCGTGGTCGGGTGGTGGGTGAACCCACAGGTGCCCGGTATCGACGCCTGCGCGCAGGCCATCAAGCTCATGGAGCTCACGCTCTCGACCAATTCCTGACGCCGCGTTGATGCTTTGATCTGGGGACCATGCAACCTCCGGCATGCCCAACCATAGTGGCATCTACCAGCCCATTTGCGGTGAACTCCTGGGAGTTCACCGCCGTCTCAGGTTATTGACACCCGAAAGCGTCGCTGGCCCATACTCAAGCCCTATACGATCGTCTGATGTCTGAAACACCCTCACACGAGCCATCGTCCGCATCCGAGGACGTCACCGAATCCGTCGCCGCGGCTACCAGCACGCCGGCGACGACCCCGACGGCTACCTCGCACGCAAGCCCGTCCAAGCTGCCGTTCTGGCTGGCGGTGGCGGCTTTGGTGCTGGCGATCCTCGGCGTCGCGGGCGCCGCTTTTGGATACTTCTACCCCAACGAGAGCGCCGCGGCCGCGGGCAAGTACAGCGACCAGCAACGCAAAGATGCCAAGAAGAAAATCTGTGAGACGTTCAAGATCGTCGACCGCGCAGTGGTCAGGAACTCGCACCTGAAGAACCCGGACAATGGCGGGCCCATCGGTGCGCTGTCGGTCGCGACCGCCCAGCGCTTCGCGTTCTACGACGGCGGGGACTTCCTGCGGGACCGGGTGGCCTCAGAGCCGGCGACCCCCAAAGACCTGGCGGACGACGTCAACGCCCTCGGCACCCAGCTCGAGGAGCTCAGCATCGGCTACCTGGCCGGGACGCAAGACTTCGCGCAGGAGGAGCTGCGTCAAAACCTCGACGAGAAGATCAAGAAGATCGTCGAGATCTGCAAATAACCCGTTGTAGCCGCGGCTAACGCGGCACGTGAAAGTCGACCAGCTGGGCGGACCCGAGTTCGAGGTCCGCCCAGCTGCCGTTGACGCGCAGAACGGCCATCGCCGAAGTCGGGAATTTCGCCGCGATCCGTTCGGCGGCGACGGTGTTGGCGCTGGGGCGGTCGGCCAGCCTCAGGGCCAGCTCGCTGGTGCTCGGCTCGTGTCCGACGACCAGCAATGTCGCGACCTGGTTGCCGACGCCGTTGATCTGGCCGATCACAATCCCGGGCGTGGAGTCGTAGAGCCTGTCGAGGTAGCGGACAGGCGCGCCAATTCCGCTGCACGCCAACGTTTCGCGGGTACGTATCGCCGTCGAGCACAGCGCCAAGTTGATCGTGGGCAGATGGCTACGCAGCCAATCGCCCGCCAGGCCGGCTTCGCGCTCACCTCGCGCTGCCAGCGGCCGGTCGTGGTCGGCCACCCCGTCGGGGTAGGCCGACTTGGCATGACGCATCAGCACCAGGGTGCGGTCATGGTCGGACATGCGGGTGAGATTACCCTGGCGCTGTTGCGACTTATGGGGTAGATGGGGCTGATGCGACGGCTGGTTACGACGCCGTGCGGCCAGGGCTCGGACCTGCCGATTGAGGTCCCCGGACTTGTCGGTGGGTGGTCCTAAACTCGCGTTGCCCGGTCGCCACTGGCCGGACATCACGCAGAAGGGACTCCGGTCGCCATGCGATTCCTGCACACCGCCGATTGGCAACTCGGCATGACCCGCCACTTCCTCGCGGGCGACGCGCAGCCGCGCTACTCCGCGGCCCGACGCGACGCGGTGGCCGGACTCGGACCGCTGGCGACGGCCGCCGGCGCCGAGTTCGTGGTGGTCTCCGGCGACGTCTTCGAGCACAACCAGCTGGCGCCAGCGGTTATCAGTCAGTCGCTGGAAGCCATGCGCGCCATCGGGATTCCGGTCTACCTGTTGCCCGGCAACCACGATCCGCTGGACGCCTCCTCGGTATACACCAGCGCGCTGTTCACCGCCGAGCGCCCGGCAAACGTGCATGTGCTCGATCGGGCCGGGGCCCACGAGGTCCGGCCCGGGCTGCAGATCGTCGCGGCGCCGTGGCGGTCCAAACGACCGACGACCGATCTGGTCGCCGAGGTGCTCGAGGGCCTTCCGGCCGACGGGGTCACCCGGGTGCTGGTCGCCCACGGCGGTGTCGACGTACTCGATCCCGACCCCACCAGGCCCTCGCTGATCCGATTGGCCGGCGTGGAGGACGCCTTGGCGCGCAGCGCGATCCACTACGTGGCGCTCGGCGACAAGCATTCGCTGACCGAGGTGGGCAGCACGGGCCGTATCTGGTATTCGGGCTCGCCGGAGGTCACCAACTACGACGACGTCGAGGCCGACCCCGGTCACGTGCTGATCGTCGACCTCGACGAGGCGGATCCGCAGCGTCCGGTGAGCGTCGATGCGCCGCGCGTCGGCCGCTGGCGATTCAGCACGCTCACCCGGCACGTGGACACCAGCCGCGACATCGCCGACTTGGACGTCAACCTGGACCTGATGCCCGACAAGGATCGAACGGTGGTGCGGCTGGCCCTGATTGGCTCGCTGACCGTCACCGACCGCGCCGCGATGGACGCCTGCCTGGACAAGTATTCGCGGTTGTTCGCCTCGCTGCGGGTGTGGGACAGCCACAGCGACCTGGCGGTGATTCCGGCCGACGGCGAATTCAGCGACCTGGGTATCGGTGGGTTCGCCGCCGACGCGGTCGAGGAGCTGATGAAGGTCGCACGCGGGGACGGTGAGGTCCCGGGTGACGCCCAGGCGGCGCTGGGGTTGCTGTTGCGGCTGATCGATCATGGCCGGCAGGGGCGGGACGCGGCATGAAATTGCATCGGTTGGTGTTGAAGCACTACCGCGGAATCGACTACCGCGAGATCGACTTTCCCGACCACGGGGTAATCGTGGTGTCGGGTGCCAACGAGGTCGGCAAGTCGTCGATGGTCGAGGCGCTCGATCTGCTGCTGGAAGCCAAGGACCGCTCGACCAAGAAAGAGGTCAAGCAGGTCAAGCCGACACACGCCGACGTCGGCTCCGAGATCACCGCCGAGATCAGTTCGGGCCCTTACCGTTTCGTCTATCACAAGCGTTTTCACAAGAAGCCCGAGACGCAGTTGACGGTCCTGCAGCCGCGCCGCGAACAGCGCAGCGGCGACGAGGCGCACGACCGTGTGCAGGCCATGCTGGCCGAGACCGTTGACACCGAATTGTGGCATGCCCAAAGGGTTTTGCAGGCAACATCGACCGATGCGGTGAACCTGTCCGGCTGCGACGCGCTGACCCGGGCGCTTGACGTCGCCGCGGGTGACGCGGCGGCGCTGTCGGGAACTGAGCCGCTGCTCCTCGAGCGCATCGACGGCGAATACGCTCGCTACTTCACCGCGACCGGCCGTCCCGCCGCAGAGTGGGCGGCGGCGATCAAGGCGCTGGAAGCCGCGAACCAGGAGGCCGAGCGGTGCGCGGCGGCAGTAGCCGAGGTCGACGAGCGAGTACAGCGGCACGCCGCCCTGACGATTGAAATGACCGAGCTCGGTGAACTGCAACAGGCGGCGGCGATCCGACAGACCGCCGCCCGGGCCGCCGCCGACGAGATCGCCCGGCTCACCGAACAGGTGCGGGAGACCGAACTGATTGCCACGGCCGCGACCGCGACCAGTGCCGCGTCAACCGCTGCGCTCGCTGAGCGGATGCGACTGCGATCCGAAAGCGACTCGCGCACAGCCGCGGTCGCGGGCCTGGAAGACGAAGCGCGCGGTGCCGGCGAAGCGCTGGTGCTGGCCCGTGCTGTCACCGTCGAGGCCGAGGAGGCCGTCGACCGTGCCGACCAGCTGCTGGTCGCCGCGACGCAGCGCGTCGAAACGGCCCGGAGCGTCGTCGACGATCTGGCCCGCCGCGAGGAGACGTTGCGGCTGAGCACGAAGCTCGCGAAAATCGACGCCGCGTGCAGCGAGCGCGACGGGATTGCCAACGAGTTGTCGACTACCACCATGACCGACGAGTTGCTGCGTCAGATTGAAAAGGCCGCCGCCGCGCTCGATCGGATCGATGGCCAGCTCGCCTTGGTCTCGGCGACAGTCGAATTCGTTGCGGCCAGCGACATCGAACTGGTGATCGGCGATCAGCGGGTCGCGCTTGCGGTCGGCGAAAGATGGACGACTGTCACCAGCGCCGCCGCCGAGGTCGAGATTTCCGGCATCGTGACCGCCCACGTTACCCCGGGCACGTCGGCGCGGGAAATGCACGCGAAATATGCTGCGGCACAGCAGAAGATGTCCGCGGCGCTGGCGGCCGCGGGCGTTGCGGATGTGGCCGCGGCACGGCAGGCCGACGAGCGACGCCGCGAACTACAGAGCGCCCACGACCAAGTCACCGCGACGCTGGCCGGACTCACCGGTGACGAAGACATCGAACTGTTGCGTGCGCGACTGGCCGAATTGCGGCTTTTGCCAGCGCTTTCCGGCGATGTCGATGCTGCGGCCGCGCGCGCCGAACTGCTGGAGGCCGTCGCGGCTCGCGCCCAGGCGGAGACCGACTGTGAAACCCACCGCAAGGCAGCGGCGCTGGCGACGCGCAAGCTCACCGAGATCACCGCGCAGGTAACGCGTGCGCAGGATAAGCTTTCCGCCCAGCAAGCCGAGCTCGCCGCCATTGCCGACCGGCTGGCCGAACAGCGGGCCACGGTCCCCGACGAGAAATTGACCGCAGACGTCGAGGCCCACACGTCGGCGGCGGACACCGCCGCCAGCCGCGTCGCGCAGCTATCCGAGCAACTCGCCGCCAAGGCCCCCGAGGCCGTCGCCGCCGAGCTGGCCGATGCCGTCGAGACTCTCGCACTGCTGCAAAAACGTCACCACGACGTCGCGCGCACGTTGCATGAGATCGCCGCGCAGCTAACCGTTTTCGGCACCGAGGGTCGCCAGGGCAATCTCGATGCTGCCGAGATCGAGCGCGAGCACGCCCGCGACCAGCACGACCGGGTCGGCCGCCGCGCCCGCGCGGTGCAGATGCTGCGAGAGGTAATGAGGCGCCACCGCGACACCACCCGGCTGCGCTATGTCGAGCCGTACCGCGCCGAACTGCAGCGGCTCGGCCGGCCCGTTTTCGGCGAGACCTTCGAAGTCGACGTCGACAGCGAGCTGTGCATCCAGACCCGCACACTCGACGGCCGCACCGTGCCCTACGAGTCTCTGTCGGGTGGGGCCAAGGAGCAACTCGGCATCCTGGCCCGGCTGGCCGGCGCGGCCCTGGTCGCCAAGGAGGATGCCGTCCCGATCCTGATCGACGACGCGCTCGGCTTCGCCGATCCCGAGCGGCTGGTCAAGATGGCCGCGGTGTTCGACACACTCGGGGAGCGCGGGCAGGTGATCGTATTGACCTGCACGCCGGCCCGCTACGACGGCGTGCAGGATGCGCAGCGAATCGAGTTGTGCGCCTGAGGGTCAACCCCGCGCGTCGACCCGAGCCGGAATCGGTCCCTTCGCGACGGTGGTGCAGGGCGATTCGAGCGGAAAGTCCTTGTTGTCCGACTGGATCCGCACCGACCGGACGATGGTGGCGAGCGCGAGCGTCGTCACCAGCATCGCAAAGTGTTCACCGATGCACGAACGTGGTCCGGCGGCGAACGGAATAAACTGCCACCGATCGCGATTCGCGGAGTTCGCTGGGCTGAACCGGTCGGGATCAAAATCCAGCGGGCGATCCCATAACGTCGGATCCCTGTGCAGCGCAATGATTCCGACGGCCACAATGCTGCCCGCCTCCACTCGATAGCCGTCTACCGCGATGTCGCACAGCGGCACTCGGCCGACCCCAGCGGCCGGCGGGCACAGTCGCAGCGACTCGTTGATCACCTGGGTGGTGTATCCGAGCCGGGGAACATCGGCGGGCGTCACTTCTCTATCGCCGATCTCGGCGACCTCGGCGGCCACCCGGTCCTGCATGTCGGGATGGTGCCCCAGTTCCCACAAGGCGTAGGTCAGCATCGTCGCCGTGGTGTCGTGGCCGGACAGCATGAAGATCAGCAGTTCGCCGCAGATGTCCTCGTCGGACAGCGGCAGGCCGGTGTCGGGATCAGAGGCAGCCATCAACGCCCGAACCAGCGGCGCATCGCGGGTCGGGTCGGCGCGGCAGGCCTGCAAGATCGCCATGGTGGCCCGTCGCATCGTCGCAACCGCGGCGCGAGCCCGACGGCGTGACGGCGTCGGCAGCCACCGCGGCGCCCGCACCGGCCGCAATGCACGATCGGTCGCGTAACGCGACGCCAAGTGCATGTTCGCCGCGATCGCGCTGCCGAATTCGTTGACGTCGACACCGAGAATCGAGCGGCCGAGTGAGCGCATGGTCAGTTGGCGGCACTCAGCGTCGAGGTCGACGTCACCCACCTCACGCCAGTGATCGGCGAAGGTTTGTGCCGCCTGCGTCATGTGCTGGCCGAAGCTTTCGACGTTCTGTTTGGTGAACACCGGCTGGAGTACGCGTCTGCGCGGGGCCCACTCTTTGTTGGGCAGCACAAAGAGGTTGTCGCCCGCGACGTTTCGGATTTCCTGATGGATCTGGCATCGCTCAGTGAGTCCGTCCGTGCGTCCCAACACATCACGGACCCCGCTCGGCGAGGTGACCAGCACGAGGGCCGGGGCGAGGAACTTCGGCAACGGTTCGAAGCGCGTCACCGGTCCACCGGCCTCGCTGAGCAGCGGCAGCCCGGTATGCAAAGCGCGCGCCGCCGCCAGCGCCTGCAGAATAGACAGCGGATTTTTCGGCGCCAGCGGAAGCGTGCCGACATCAAGTTTGCCAATCGTCGCGGTCATGGCGTCAAGAATTGCGCCTGGCCGCGCGGATTTCAAGGTTTTGCGCGTATTGCCTCAGCGCATGAATCCGATTGCGCTGTAGTCGAGATCGGCCAGTCCGGGGGCGCCGAAGTTGGCCAGCGAGCTGTTGACCGCGACGTTGCCGGGGGATTGCACCAGCGGCAGGCTGAAACCCTCGGCCCAAATGAGCTTGTCGACGTCGTTGGCCAGCACCCGAGCCTTGGCCGGATCCAGCTCCTGGAGGGTCTGCTCGATCTTCGCGTCGATCTCGGGGCTGCCAATCTTGCCAAAGTTGCTCTCGCCGGTGGACGCATAGATCTGGGTGAGCGCCGATAGCGGGAAAGCGTCGCCCATCCAACCGAATTGGGCAATGTCAAAGGCTCCGACGTTGATGTAGTTGGTGAAGAATCCGCTGCCGGCCTTGGCCATCAGTTCGAGCTTCACCCCGATCTGGGCGAGGCTGTGCTGCGCGATCAGGCCGAACTGCCGACTGGTCTGTGCGTCGTAGAACAAGTCCCGGACAACTAACTGCTTGCCGTCTTTTTCCCGGAACTGCCCGTTGAGTCTCCAGCCCAGCGCGTCGAGGTCGCGCTGGGCCTTCGCCGGGTTGTAGGCGACGACTCCGTTGTTGTCTTGATAGCCCTGTTGGCCCTCGACG
>NZ_JBYCLA010000294.1:0-5961 GCF_057473665.1 Mycobacterium sp. TH-M25 | reverse complement strand
CGAGAGCACCAGCAGCGAGAGCATCGTGATGACGCGGTCGCTGACCCGGTACTGCCGGATCGCCCCCCACGCGCCCAGCACCACCCCGATGACCGTGCCGGCCACCGAGCCGATCAGCAGCAGCCGAAGGCTGACCCCGATCCGGCGCCACAGTTCGTCCGACACCGGCTGACCGGTGATCGTCGCGCCGAAGTCGCCGCGCACCGCATGCGACACCCAGTTCGCGTATCGCAGCGGGATGGGTTGGTTCAGTCCGAGTTGGGCGGCCTTGGCGTCGATGACGGCCTGCGGCGGGCGTGGGCTGCGCTGCATCAGGCTCTCCAGCGGGGAGAAGGCCACCGAGGTCAGGCAGAACGTCAAAAACGACGCCAATGCCAACAACGCCACATAGTTCGCCGCGCGACGCACCAGAAATCGGGCCACGGCTACCGCACTCGCCCCTGTTGCATTAGCCCAGACTAAGAGGTGTGGCTCCGAGGGACCCGGACCGGCGAGTTGACGGCCCGTCCTGTGCGCCGAGCGTGAACCTCTTGCGAAGAAAGCCTCAGATTTTCGCAGCAGGTTCACGCTCGCCGACGTGTCGGTCTGGTGCTGCACACTCGCGGGATGGTTGGACCGTTCATCGGCAGTGAAGCAGTCGCCGCGGCCACGGTGACGCCGTATCAGCTGCGGACGCGGTTCACTGCGATCTACCGCGATGTCTACATCGCACAGGGTTTCGAGCTGTCAGCCGCCGCGCGAGGCCAGGCCGCCTGGCTGTGGTCGCAGCGACGCGGCGTCGTGGCCGGCTACTCGGCGTCGGCGCTGCATGGAGCCAGGTGGGCGAACGCCAAACGGCCCGCAGAGTTGATCTACGGCAACCGTCATGCTCCCGCCCTGGTGCGGACATGGTCGGATCGGATCGAGGACGGCGAGACGACGGTGGTCGACGGTGTGCCGGTAACCAACCCGGCGCGGACGGCCCTCGACCTTGCGTGTCGATATCCCATGGGCCCCGCCGTTGCGGCGATCGATGCCCTCGCTCGGGCGGCGGACCTCAAGATCTCCGACGTCGACCTTCTCGCCGAGCGCTACCCGGGGCGGCGGGGCATTCGTCGCGCCCGGGTCGCGCTGAGCATGGTCGACGCCGGCGCAGAGTCGCCACGCGAGACGTGGCTCCGGCTCGTCCTGCTCCGAGCCGGATTCCCCGCCCCGCAGACGCAGATCCCGGTTTACGACGAATACGGCCAACTCGTTGCGGAACTCGACATGGGCTGGGAACACCTCAAGCTCGCGGTCGAATACGACGGCGACCAGCACTGGACCGACCGTCGGCAACTCCGCAAGGACATCGCGCGGTCAGAAGCGTTGAGCGATCTCGGCTGGATCAACGTCCGGGTGACGGCAGCGGACACCGAAGGCGGCGTGGTCGCGCGGGTGGCAGCAGCGTGGGCTCGTCGAGCGTGAATCCACTGCGAAGAAAAGGCCCAGATTCTCGCAGCAGTTTCACACTCGTCGCATCAACCGGCCACCGCGGATTCGTTGACAGCCACCCAAACGACTGGTTTCATACTTGGTAATGTACGTAATGATGACCAGATCTACCAACTTTACCGAGAATCGGGACGGCTGATGACCACCCATGAAACGCCCGCGGCCGGGCAATACGAGCTGAGCCACTTGCGCTCGCTGGAGGCCGAAGCGATCCACATCATCCGCGAGGTGGCCGCCGAGTTCGAGCGCCCGGTGCTGCTGTTCTCCGGCGGCAAGGACTCGATCGTGATGCTGCAGCTGGCGCTGAAGGCATTCGCGCCCGGGCGCCTACCGTTTCCGGTGATGCACGTCGACACCGGTCACAACTTCGACGAGGTGATCGCCACCCGCGACGAACTGGTCGCCGAGACCGGAGTGCGGCTGGTGGTCGCCAAGGTGCAAGACGACATCGACGCCGGCCGGGCGGTGGACACCATTCCGTCGCGCAACCCGCTGCAGACCATCACGTTGCTGCGCGCGATCCGGGAGAACACCTTCGACGCCGCGTTCGGCGGCGCCCGACGCGACGAGGAGAAGGCCCGGGCCAAGGAGCGGGTGTTCAGCTTCCGCGACGAGTTCGGGCAGTGGGATCCCAAGGCCCAGCGGCCCGAGCTGTGGAACATCTACAACGGCCGTCACCACAAGGGCGAGCACATCCGGGTGTTCCCGCTGTCCAACTGGACCGAGTTCGACATCTGGTCCTACATCGGCGCGGAGAAGATCACGCTGCCGTCGATCTACTACGCCCACCAGCGGCAAGTCTTCGAGCGCGACGGCATGCTGCTCGCGGTGCACCGCCACCTGCAGCCACGTCCCGACGAGAAGGTGATCGAGAAGACGGTCCGGTTCCGCACCGTCGGCGACGTGACGTGCACCGGCTGCGTGGAGTCGGAGGCGGCCACGGTTGCCGAAGTGGTTGCCGAGACGGCGGTTTCGCGACTGACCGAACGAGGCGCCACCCGGGCCGACGACCGAATTTCCGAAGCCGGTATGGAAGATCGCAAGAGGCAGGGGTACTTCTGATGGCAACGTTACTTCGCATCGCTACGGCCGGTTCGGTCGACGACGGCAAGTCCACGCTGATCGGGCGGCTGCTGTTCGACTCCAAGGCCGTCATGGACGACCAGTGGGCCTCGGTCCAGCGCACCTCCAAAGACCGCGGCCACGAATACACCGACCTGTCGCTGGTCACCGACGGACTGCGCGCCGAGCGGGAACAAGGCATCACGATCGACGTCGCCTACCGCTACTTCGCCACTCCCAAGCGGAAATTCATTATTGCCGACACCCCGGGTCACATCCAGTACACCCGCAACATGGTGACCGGCGCGTCCACCGCCCAGCTGGCCATCGTGCTGGTCGACGCCCGCCACGGGCTGCTGGAGCAGTCCCGTCGGCACACCTTCCTGGCCTCGCTGCTGGGCATCGAGCACATCGTGCTCGCGGTCAACAAAATGGATCTCATCGACTGGGACAAGGCAACTTTCGAGGTGATCCGCGACGAGTTCCATGCCTTCGCCACGCGCCTGGACGTCCAAGACGTGCTGACCATTCCGATGTCGGCGTTGCTCGGCGACAACGTGGTCAGCAAATCCGACCACACGCCGTGGTACGACGGGCCCGCACTGCTTTCGCACCTCGAAGAGGTTTATGTCGCGGCTGACCGCAATCTCGTGGACGTGCGGTTCCCGGTGCAATACGTCATCCGCCCGCAGACCCGCGAGCATCAGGACTATCGCAGCTATGCGGGCACGGTGGCCAGTGGCGTGATGCGCCCGGGCGACGACGTCGTCGTGTTGCCGGCGGGCAAGCCAACCCGCATCACCGCGATCGACGGCCCGAACGGCGCTGTTTCCGAGGCGTTTCCGCCGATGGCCGTCTCAGTGAGCCTGGCCGACGACATCGACATCTCCCGCGGCGACATGATCGCCCGTCCCGCCAATGCGCCGCGGGTCACCCAGGAATTCGATGCGACGGTCTGCTGGATGGCCGACGCCGAAGCGCTGGAGGCCGGCCGTGACTACCTGATCAAGCACACCACCCGCACCGCCCGGGTCCGGGTCACCGAGCTCGACTACCGGCTCGACGTCAACACGCTACGCCGCGACAAGGACGCAAAGTCGTTGCAGCTCAATGAGCTCGGCCGGATCTCGCTGCGGTCTCAGGTGCCACTACTGCTCGACGAGTACACCCGCAATTCCAGCACCGGATCGTTCATCCTGATCGATCCGCATACCAACGGCACCGTCGCCGCCGGCATGGTGTTGCGGGATGCCACCGCGCGCTCGGCGAGCCCCAACGCCGTGCGGCACGACTCATTGGTGACCGCCAAGGACCGGCTCACCCGCGGTTGCACGGTGTGGCTCACCGGGCTTTCGGCGTCGGGCAAGTCGTCGGTGGCCATGCTCGTCGAACGCAAGCTGCTCGAAAAAGGCATTCCTGCGTTCGTTCTCGACGGCGACAACCTACGGCATGGCCTGAACGCCGACCTGGGGTTCAGCATGGCCGACCGGTCCGAGAACCTGCGCCGGCTGGCGCATGTGGCGGCGCTGATCGCCGACTCCGGTCAGACCGTGCTGGTGCCGGCGATCAGTCCGCTGGAGGAGCATCGTGCGCTGGCCCGTGCGGTGCACGCCGAAGCCGGCCTGGACTTCGTCGAAGTTTTCTGCGACACGCCGCTGGAGGACTGCGAGCGGCGTGACCCCAAGGGCCTCTACGCGAAGGCGCGCGCCGGTGAGATCACCCACTTCACCGGGATCGACAGTCCCTACCAGCGGCCGAAGAACCCGGATCTGCGGCTCGCTCCGGATCGCAGTCTCGACGAGTCCGCGCAGCAAGTCGTCGAGCTGATCGAGGGCGGAATTGAGCGGGCGTAGCGACCATGAGCTGGCCGCGCGGCTGGCCACCCAAGCCGGCAGACTGCTGCTGGCCGTCCGCGAAGAGCTCGCCGAAGCCACCGAGGCTGACCGAAAAGCCGCAGGCGACAAGCGGTCCCACGACTACCTGATGGCGGCGCTGACGCGCGAACGCCCCGATGACGCGGTGCTCTCCGAAGAAGGCGTCGACGATCCGGTTCGGTTGAGCGCGCAACGGGTCTGGATCGTCGATCCGCTGGACGGAACCCGAGAATTCTCCGAGCTCGGCCGCGAGGACTGGGCAGTGCACGTCGCGTTGTGGCAGTCCGGTGCGTTGGTGGCCGGCGCGGTGGCGCTGCCCGCGCAGGACGTCACGTTGGCCACGCCCGATCCCGTTCCACCACCGGCATATTCGGGCGAGCCGCGGATCGTGGTTTCGCGGACCCGCCCGCCCGCCATCGCGCTGCAAGTGCGCGATCGGCTGAACGGGACGCTGGTCGAGATGGGCTCGGCGGGCGCAAAAGTCGCCGCGGTGATCCAGGGTGTGGCCGACGTGTACGTCCACGCCGGCGGCCAGTACGAGTGGGATTCAGCGGCGCCGGTCGCCGTGGCCCGCGCCGCCGGTCTGCACACGTCCCGCATCGACGGCTCACCGCTGGAGTACAACCGGGACGACCCTAAGCTGCCCGACCTGGTGGTGTGCCGCCCGGAACACGCCGACGCGGTGCTCGCTGTGACGAGCTGAGCCCGCACCGGTGGGAGAATCTTTGCTATGCGGATGTCGGCGAAGGCGGAGTACGCGGTGCGGGCGATGGTCGAACTGGCCACCGTCGCCGACGGTGTCCTGGTCACCACCGATGAGCTGGCCCATGCGCAGGCAATCCCGCCGCAGTTTCTCGTCGACATCCTGTCCGCGTTGCGCTCCGACCACCTGGTTCGCAGCCACCGCGGTCGCGACGGCGGATACGAGTTATCTCGTCCCGGAAACGAAATCAGCATCGCCGATGTGCTGCGCTGCATCGACGGTCCGCTGGCCAGCGTCCGCGACATCGGCCTGGGCGATCTGCCGTATTCAGGACCGACTGCGGCGCTCACCGACGTCTGGCGGGCCCTGCGGGCCAGCATGCGTTTCGTGCTGGAACAGACCAGCCTGGCCGCCGTCGCCACCGGGACGCTGCCCGACCACGTCAGCCGGCTGGCCGACGACTACCGCGATCAGCAAACCCTGCGCCGCGGGCCCCGCAGCGCCGGCTGAGCCGACCGGTCGAATCGGCGCGGTGCGCGCGGTCGGAGGTTGTGCCGGACATCGCGTCGGAGCCGGCCTACTTGGGTGCGGTCAACTCCAGCGCGATGTTGTCCGGATCGCGGAACTGCAGGATGTAGGCCGGGCCGATGTCCTTGACGGGCTCGTGGTAGATCTCGATGTCATCGAGATGCGCTGCCGCGGAGTCTAATTCGGCCTTATCGGCAACCCGGAACGCGAGGTGGTCCAGGCCGGCGCGATCTTCGTGGAAACGATCGTCGGCGACGGGGCGCAGTCCGAGTAGCGCGCCGCCCAGGTCGTAGATGACGCCGCCGAAGAGAAACCCGAGCT
>NZ_JBYCLA010000293.1:0-3974 GCF_057473665.1 Mycobacterium sp. TH-M25 | reverse complement strand
GTGGTGGTGCGACGGTGCGGGGCTAGGCCGATGCCCCAACTTATGTGTGGTATTTAACGCATAAGGCTGCTCAAAGTGGAGCCGATGACGGGACTCGAACCCGCGTATTCAGCTTGGGAAGCTGATGTTCTGCCATTGAACTACATCGGCGCTGTTGCTTGGGAAGGCTAGCACTGACGCGGCAACCGAGCCGCTACGCTCGTCGCGTGCTGCTATCCGATCGCGATCTTCGAGCCGACATTGCCGCCGGCCGGCTGGGAATCGATCCGTTCGACGACGCCTTGGTCCAGCCATCCAGCGTCGACGTCCGCCTCGACAGCTTGTTTCGGGTGTTCAACAACACCCGCTACACCCACATCGATCCTGCGCAGCAACAGGACGAGCTGACCAGCCTGGTGGAGCCGGCCGACGGTGAGCCGTTCGTGCTGCACCCCGGGGAATTCGTACTCGGGTCCACGTTGGAGACCTGCACGCTGCCCGACGACCTGGCGGGACGCCTGGAGGGCAAGTCGTCGCTGGGACGGCTGGGGCTGCTCACCCATTCGACCGCGGGCTTTATCGATCCCGGCTTCAGTGGTCACATCACCCTGGAGTTGTCCAACGTCGCCAACCTGCCGATCACGCTGTGGCCGGGCATGAAGATCGGTCAGCTGTGCATTCTGCGCCTGACCAGTCCGGCCGAGCACCCCTACGGCAGCGCGTCGGTCGGGTCGAAGTACCAGGGTCAGCGCGGACCCACGCCGTCGCGGTCGTACCTGAATTTCATAAGGTCCTCATAACTTCGGCCCTTGCAGCCCACAGGTTGGCCGGAGACGATGCAGTAAGTAGCGCCGGACGCGGTATTTCCTCCGCCGAAACCCGTGGCGCGCTACGACTCGGCTCTGGAGGCGCGATGGACATCGTGCTCGGGGTGTCGATGGCACCCGCGTCGGTCCGCATGCTGCTGGTCGAAGGCGAAAACGCCGACGGCGTGACGGTTGAGGACTCCACGTTCGGCATCACGACCGACGACGACGCGGGGACGCTGAGCGCCGCCGATCAGGTGATCTCGGCGATCCTGGGCACCCGCGAAGGTGCGGCTGAGGCCGGCCACGCCCTGACCACGACGGGCGTCACCTGGACCAATCCGGTCGACGCGGCCGCCCTGCGCGACGCACTGGCCACCCGCAAGGTCGAGAATGTCATGTTGGTGTCGTCCTTCGTGGCGGCGGCCGCGCTGGCGCAGATGGTGGGCTGCACCGTCGGTGACGCGCATACCGCCCTGATCTTCCTCGAGCCCGACACCGCGACGTTGGCTGTCATCGACTCCGCCGACGGGTCCATCACCGACGTGCGCAAACACGTGTTGTCCGACGATCGCAGCATCACCGAGTTGGCCGCGATGGTGACGGGTTTGGCTGAATTGGAGACACGTCCGCAGAGCGTGTTCATCGCCGGCGCCGGTGTCGACGTCGCCACGGTCAAGTCGCAGCTGGAGGCGGTGACGACGCTTCCGGTGACCGCAGCCGAGGAACCCGAGACCGCGCTGGCGTGGGGTGCGGCGCTGGCCTCTGCGAACGCTCCGCTCCTCGCCTCCTCGACCGCGGCGCTGGCGTACTCGCTCGATCCCGGCACCGGTGCCATCGACCCGTATGCGGTGTTGCCGGGATACCTTGCGGTGCCGGATGTTCCGATAGGCACCGCCCTGGGTGGGGACGACCTGGCCTACAGCGCGGTTCCGGACGAGGAAGCCGACGCCGGCACCGTAGTGCACGAACCATTGAGCGTCGAAGACCTCGAAAGCGAACACCAGCGCGGCCCCCTGGTTCTAGTCGGCAGTATCCTCGCCGTGCTCTTCGTCGTTGCCGCTCTATCGCTGGAAGTTGCTTTGGCCCTCGGTATTCAGCCAAGCGTCGCGCTATTGCCGCGACCTTTGCAAAACCTCATCGTCCAGGCGCCGGCACCCGCTCCGGCCCCGGTTCGGGCGAGTCCCCCCGCGCCAGGTGTCAACCACATAATCGCCCCAGCGGTGGTGCCGGCGCCTGCGCACGCCGTGATCCCGGCAGCTCCGCCCCCAGCGCCGGTGCCCGCACTGGCTTCACCGCCTATTCCCGTTGCACCGCGGCCGATTCCGGCCGCCCCACCCGCGCCGGCTCCTGTCCCGGTGGTGGTGCCGATTCCGATCCCGGTGCGCGCGCCGGCGCCTGCCCCCATTCCGGTCCGAGCACCGAGTGTGTTCGGCGGCGGCCCAAGACCGGGCGGTTTCGGTGGCTTCGGTCTCGGTGGTTTCGGTGGCGGCCACGGCGGCTTTGGCGGTTTCGGCGGCTGCGGCAGACACCGCTAAGCCATCCGGCCCTTGCGGAACGGGGGTAAAATCCCTCATCGAAGGGTTGGCCGAGGGGCGCCGTTCGACCATTGCTCCTGGCTACGGCTTCATGACACATCAAAGTCCGCGGAATCAATGCCGCGCTCTGAAGTGGCGATAACTTCAGATGGGTTCGTACACGGCATGCGATCCCAGCTGGCCCATAGACGACTAGCAAAGTAGCGGGAGGATCCGTGGACACCGTGCTCGGTGTATCGATGGCACCCGACACGGTCCAGGTCGTGCTGGTGGAGGGTGAAAACGCCGACGGCCGGACCGTTGATGAGGACAACATCGCGGTCATCGGTGACGACGATCCGGCAACATTCAGCGGCCCGGATCAGGTGGTTGCGGCAATTCTCGGCACCCGTGAGAGCGCCGGCGCGGCCGGTTATCAGCTGCGGTCGACCGGCGTGACCTGGACTGACCAGCGCGCCGCGGCCGAGCTCCGCGACGCCTTGGCCGCTCGCAAGATCGAAAACGTCATGCTGGTGTCGTCGTTCCTGGCCGCGGCCGCGCTGGCGCAATCTCTGGGAAGCGCAACCGGCTACACGCGCAGCGGCCTTCTCTACGTCGAACCGGACTCCGCGACCTTGGCGGTTGTCGACACCGCCGATGGATCGATCATCGACGTGCAGAGCGAGCAGCTGCCCGACGACGACGACCAGGCCGTGGCCACACTGGTCAGCCTGGTTTCGGCCGCCGAACATCTCGACCAGCAGCCCGAGGGCCTGTTGGTGGTGGGGTCAGGTGTCGACATTCTGCTGATCAAGCCGGCTTTGGAGGACGCCACCTCGCTGCCGCTGAGCGTGCCTGATCACCCCGAGACAGCGCTGGCCCGTGGGGCAGCGCTGGCTTCGGCCAGCGCGCCACTGTTCGCCTCGTCGACCGCGGCGCTGGCCTACGCGCTGGACCCGGGTACCGGATTGGTGGGCCCACACCTCGATACGCCGGACTACCTGGCCGTTGCCCAAGCTGCAGTCCCGAGCCCTGATGCCGGGCCGGACGCGCTGGCCTACAGCGCCGTCGCCGACGATTCGGCTGCGATCTATACACAAGTGGGTCCCGATGCCTACGAGCGCGAAGACTTCAACACCGGGATGTATCCCGACTTCGACCAGCTGGAACCAGAACACGAGGCGCGCAAGCCGTTCTTGGTGGCGATGGGCGTCCTGCTCATCTTCGTCACCGGCGTGATGGGGCTGGTGATCGCGCTGGCGTTCAGTATCCGGCCGTCAGCCGCCACGCGTCCCAGCCTCAGCCACAACGTCGTAGCGCCGGCTCGCCTACCTGCACCGGCGCCCGCGGCCCCACCCAAGCCGGCCCCTGCGGCGGTGCCGGCACCCGCGCCGCCACCCGTGGCCCGACCTGTGGCGCCGCCACCCGTGGCCCGACCTCTGCCACCGCCGCCGGCGTTTGTTCCGGCCCCCATGCCGATACCGCTCGGGCCCATCCTTCCGGGCATTCCAGGGCTCGCTCCGCCTCCGCCGGCATGGGGGGGGCCAGCGCCTGGTCCCTGGGGCCACGGTCCTGGCCCTGGCTGGGGTGGACCCGGTTGGGGTCATGGCGGCGGTGGTTGGGGTCACGGCCGCTTGTGACCGTTGCGTCTGAGTGGGGAAAGAAACTCATA
>NZ_JBYCLA010000292.1:0-6048 GCF_057473665.1 Mycobacterium sp. TH-M25 | reverse complement strand
GGACACTGTTAGCGACTTATCAGGTCTTGACAACCCGGACGGAGACGGCCCGCAGGCATAGTAGAGAACGATGATGGTGCAGGTGTTGTGGCGGCTTTCGCGGGTGCGGATCACGCTCGGCTATGCCGTGGCGCTGATGGGTGTCAGCGCCGCGCTCGTCGAGCTGGGCCCGCGGGCGCGCGCGCACGTCGTCGCGCAGGCCAGCACCAACCTGCACAACCTGGCCCACGGTCATCTCGCCACCCTGCTGGACAGCGCGTTTGTCACCGATGCCGGCCCGATGTACTTCTGGCTGCCCTGCTTGGTCTGTTTGTTGGCCCTGGCCGAGCTGATCTGGCGCGGCGGGCGGTTGGCGATGGTGTTCATCACCGGCCACATCGGTGCCACGCTGCTGGTCGCCGCCGGCCTGACCGCCGCGATCGAGTTCCACTGGCTCCCGCTGTCGGTATCGCGCGCAAGCGACGTCGGGGTGAGCTACGGCGCGGTCGCGGTTCTGGGTGCGCTGACCTCGGCGATTCCCCGCCGGTGGCGTCCGGCCTGGATCGGCTTCTGGGTGCCGGTCGGCCTCGCCTCGGCGGCGTTGGGCGCAGACTTCACCGACATCGGACACATCGTCGCGCTGTTACTGGGCATGCTGGCTTCCACCCGGCTGGACGGCCCGGCGCACTGGACCCGGGTCCGGTGCGCGCTGCTCGCGGTGGCCGCGACTTTCGGGTTCCTGCTGCTGGCGCATGGCATCTGGCCGATGTTGGTTGCCGGCTCCGTCGGTGTTGTGGGCGCGGCCCTGGCCGACCTGCTGACCCGGTTACGGCAGACGCGCCGACCACTGGCGCCCGAGCTTGCCACCGAACCGGCGTTGACGGCACAGAGTGCTAAGTGGTCTGGGTCGTAACTTCGTCGGGGGTCGGGAGTTGCCTTCGCCGCGTCGAGATCGACGTTGTGGCAGGCCTGCACTCGAACTTTGCCGCCAAAACGTCGTTCTCGGTGCGCACAGGCACCCCGAGGAACTTACGAGCGAGACCACTACGGCACCGCGCGCGAATACAGCCAGCGGTTCCACAACTCCGCCAACGATTCGGTGCAATGGCGCTCGGCCATACCGGTGAAATCATCGGTAACGGCGCTATCATGGCGGTAGCTGGTCGTCCAATCTTTGAGCAGCGCAAAGAACTTCTCATCGCTGAGCTGTTTGCGTAGCGCATGCAGGGTGAGCGCGCCACGCTTGTAGACGCGATCGTCGAACATGCCGCGTGGCCCCGGATCGGTGAGCAGCAAATCCTGCGGCGCTCTGCGCAGCTTCTCGTGATAGTGGTGCGCCCAGTGGTCGGCGCTGGGCCCGCCACTGTGCTCGGACCACAACCACTCCGCATAGCAGGCGAAGCCTTCGTGCAGCCAGATGTCGCGCCACTGTCGCACGGTCACCGAATTGCCGAACCACTGGTGTGCCAGTTCGTGGGCGATCAGGCGCTCGCTGGCCCGTGTGCCATCGCAATGATTCGCCCCGAAAATCGATACCCCTTGAGCTTCAAGGGGTATCTCCAGGTCATCGTCGGTCACCACGACGGTGTAGCCGTTTGCCAGCGGATACGGCCCAAAAAGTTCGACGAACAGCTCCATCATTTCGGGCTGCCGTGCGAAGTCCTGGTAGAAGTCGCGGCGTAGCCGCTCGGGCAGCGCGGCCCGCATCGGCACCGGTGATGTGCCCAGCCGTATCAGCTCATACATCCCGATCTGCAGGGTGATCAGGTAGGTCGAGGTCGGTTCGGGCTGCTCGTAGGTCCACACGGTCTGCGCCGCGCGCGTGCGTCGAGACACCAAGCGGCCGTTGGCGATCACGCGATAAGGATTGTCGACGCTGACCTGAATTCGGTAGGCGGCTTTCACGCTGGGATGGTCGTCGCAGGGAAACCAGGAGGCGGCGCCGTTCGGCTGCCCGGCGACCAGCGCGCCGTCGGTCAGTTCCTCGAACCCGACCGCGCCCCACAACGATCGCAGTGGGCGCGGTGCACCGTGGTAGTGCACCACGATCGTCATCGGCGCGCCGGACATCAGTGGCGACGCCAGTCGAATGCGGAGCTTCTTTTCCCGACAATCGAAGTGGACGCAACGCTTTCCGTTCACCACCACCTTCGACACCGTCAGCGCCTCGGAGAAGTCGAGGGTGAACTCCGCCAACTCGGTCAGCGACTCGGCGGTGATCGTCGCGGTTCCCGACAGTCGATTGACGGCGACCTTGTACTCCAGTTCCAACGCATAGTGCGAGACGCGATAGCCCAGGTTGCCGCTCTTGGGCAGGTATGGATCGATGACTGGGGAAGCCTGGCGGGGCGCTGGCTGCTTGGCGGCACGCTTCACGCGGAGGCCTTCTTGCCGGATTTCTCCCGGGCCGCAATCCACGGCCTGATGGGATTACCTTGCCAGCGCGTGGATTTCGGTACCGAATCGCCGCGGACCACCAGCGAGGCGGGTCCGACCGTCACGCCTGCGCCGAGTCGGGCCGACGGCAGGGCGACGCCGTGCGGCCCCAGCGTCGCACCCTGCTCGAAGACGACTTCGTCCATCCGCATGATTCTGTCGTGGAACAGGTGCGTCTGCACAACGCAGCCGCGGTTGACGGTGCTACCAGGGCCCAGCGTGACGAGGTCGGCCTCTGGCAGCCAGTAGGTTTCACACCACACGCCTCGCCCGACCTTGGCGCCGAGCGCCCGCAGCCAGATGTTCATCGCCGGTGTGCCAACGGCTGCCCGGGCGAACCACGGCGCAGCGACGGTCTCCACAAATGTGTCCGCGAGTTCATTGCGCCACACGAACGACGACCACAACGGACATTCGCCGGCCCGACTCCGGCCGACGAGAAGCCATTTCGCGGCGACCGCGACGCCCGCCGCCAGCAGGCCCGCAGTCAGCAATACCAGCCCGCCGCCGAGCCCCGCCGCCCAGATTCCGAAGACCCGCGCCAGCGCCTGCAGCGCACCCAGCACCGCCAATCCGATCGCGCCCGTCACCATGACCGGGACCACCCGGAACACCTCAACCGCGGACCGCATCGCCCTCAGCCGCCACGGCGGCTCGTAGGTGCGGGTCGTGTCGGCCTCAGTGGGGCGCCGGCGCAGCCGGATGGGCGGGCTGCCCAGCCAGGACGAACCACGCTTGGCCTTGGGAGGAGCCGCGGACAGCACCGCGATCAGTCCATCCTCGGGCACCCGACGGCCCGGTTGGGTGATGCCCGAGTTGCCCAGAAACGCCCGCCTGCCGACCGTCGTCGTAGCCGCGTAAATCCAGCCGCCGCCAAGCTCGTAGGAGGCGACCATGGTGTCGTCGGCGAGGAACGCGCCGTCTTCGATCACGGTGAACTTCGGGGTCAGCAGCACCGTGGAAATTTCGGTGTCGCGACCGACCTTCGCCCCGAGCACCCGCAGCCAGGTCGGCGTCGCCAAGCTGGCGTAAACCGGGAACAGGTAATCGCGGGCACCATCCATCAGTCGTTCGGTCGCCCACAATTGCCACCCACTGCGGCTGCGCACCGGGTGGTAGCCCTCCCGCAGCCCGATCGACAGCAGTCGCACCGCCACGACCGTCATCGCCGCATACGCGGCCAGCGCAGCCAGCGTCGCGACCGGTGCCCAATACACGGCGGGCAGGACAGCCTCCGACAGCCGGTGGGTGTGCCGAACGCCGCGGCCGATCACGGCCAGCCCCGCCGCCAGCGCGGTCAGCGGCATCGCGGCCAGCAGCACCGATGTCAGCGCGTAGACCGCGACCCACTGGGAGCGCCGCGCCGGCCGTTCGTCGGGCCATGGGTGTTTGACCCGACCGGATTTCACCGCGGGTGAGCCCTTCCAATACTGGCGGCTCTTGACCTTGCCGACCACGCCCGAGCCGGGTGCGACGTCAGCGTTCTTGCCGATGACGGCGCCGGGCATCAAAGTGGTGCGGACGCCGATCGTGGCATCGTTGCCGATCGTGATCGCACCGACGTGGAAGGTGTCGCCGTCGATCCAGTGCCCGCACAGGTCCACTTCGGGTTCGACCGCGCTGCGATGCCCAATTGTCAGCAGGCCGGTGACCGGCGGGACCGAGTGCAGGTCGACGCCCTTGCCGATCTGCGCGCCCAGTGCCCGGGCGTAATAGATCAGCCACGGCGCCCCGGCCAGGTTCTCGGCCCCACTGGCCGCGACCAGCCGCTCGGCCAGCCAGACCCGCAGGTGCAGCCACCCGCCGCGGGGATAGCTGCCCGGCCGCACATTCGGCAGCAGCAGCCGTGCGGCGACAACGGCGATGCCCATCCGGCCCAGCGGCGTGACGAATGCGACGAACCCCGCCGCGACCAGCCACCAGTTCACCGCGACCGTCCACGGCACCAGACGCAGCGCGCGGGCGACATTGTTGCCCAGCGCCAACCACGTCACCCACTGCAGCGCGGCCAGGGAGGCCAACGGCACCGACAGACCGATCTGCGCGAGCTGGGCCAGTCGCGGTGTCGGGCGTACCACCCGCTCGGCGACGTCCGGCGGTTTTTTCAGCTCGTCGAGGAAGCCGGCCAGCGAACCCAGCCGCGGATGGTCGTAGAGGTCGGCGACGGTGACCTGTGGATACCGGTCCCGCAGCGAGGCCACCAGCTGCGCCGCGGCGAGCGAACCGCCGCCGAGTGCGAAGAAGTCGGCTTCGGGGCCGTCGACGGCGGCGCCGAGCAGATCCCGCCACAACCCGGCCAGCCAGCTCGCCGTGCCGGCGAGGTCGGACGGCATCTCGGCATCGCCGCCCGGCGGCGGCCAGGGCAACGCGTCGCGGTCGACCTTGCCAGAGGTACGGGTGGGCAGCGTGTCGACCCGCACCAGGCGCGGCACCAGCGCCGCCGGCAGCTGCTTGGCCAGACGGGCGCGCGCCGTGGCCATGTCGAAGTCGGGGTCGGCACTGGCAATGTAGCCCACCAGCACCGGGGTGCCCGCCGCCGTCCGCCGAACCGCTGCGGCCCCGCCGCTGACGCCCGGCAGGTGCACCAACGCCGAGTCCACCTCACCCAGTTCGATGCGACGGCCGCTGACCTTCACCTGGTCGTCGGCGCGGCCGCAGAAGATCAGGCCCTCGCGCTCCAGTCGTACCAGGTCACCGCTGCGGTAGGCCCGCCGCCAGCCCAGCGTCGGCATCGGGGCGTACTTCTCGGCGTCCTTGGCGTCGTCGAGGTAGCGCGCCAGCCCGACACCGCCGATCACCAACTCGCCGGTCTCGCCTTCGGCCACCGGCAGGCCGTCGCCGTCGACGACAGCCAGGTCCCAGCCCGGCAGCGGCAGCCCGATGCGCACCGGCCCCTCGCCGCTGAGCTGGGCGGCGCATGCGACGACGGTGGCCTCGGTGGGGCCGTAGGTGTTCCACACCTCCCGGCCGTCTTGGATACTTGGGCCCAGCCGCGCCGCCAGCTCCGGCGGGCATGCCTCGCCCCCGAAGATCAACAGCCGCACGGCTTCCAGCGCCTCGGCGGGCCAGAGCGCGGCCAGGGTGGGCACCGTCGAGACCACCGTGACGTCGCGGCTGACCAGCCACGGTCCGAGGTCCATCCCGCTGCGCACCAGCGATCGTGGCGCGGGAACCAGGCAGGCGCCGTGCCGCCAGGCCAGCCACATCTCTTCGCACGAGGCGTCGAATGCCACCGACAGCCCGGCCAGCACCCGGTCGCCGGGGCCGATGGGATTGTCGCGCAGGAATATCTGCGCCTCGGCGTCGACGAACGCGGCAGCGCTGCGATGCGTGACGGCGACGCCTTTGGGTGTGCCGGTCGAGCCAGACGTGAAGATGATCCAGGCGTCGTCGCGTGGCAGCGGCGCGCCGGCTCGCCAGCCCCGCGAGGAGCCTGGGCCGCGGGCCATGCCGGCTTCGGTGACGATCGCGGCGACGTTCGCCTCGCGGAACACCAACTCCGCGCGTTCGTCGGGATCGTCGGCGTCGACGGGAACGTAGGCCGCGCCGGTGGCCAGGGTGGCCAGGATCGCCTCGTAGAGCGCGAAGCTGCCCGACGGCATCCGGATACCGATCCGGTCGCCGCGGCCGATG
>NZ_JBYCLA010000291.1:0-7047 GCF_057473665.1 Mycobacterium sp. TH-M25 | reverse complement strand
TGCTGCCAAGCTGACATCAAAGGGGCAGGTAACCGTTCCAAAGGCAGTGCGAGATGCGCTCGGCCTTGAGGAAGGCGACAACGTCATCTTCCGAGTGGAAGGCAATCGAGCGGTGTTGGCCCGGACACCAGACTTTCTTAGCCTGGCGGCAACGGTCCCGGTGCCGACGGCGAAACGCAACATGTCCTGGGATGAGCTGCTCCGTCGCACCAGGACCGCTCGAGCTTCGGACCGCCGTTGACCGCGATCATCGACACCAACATCCTCGTCCGTCATCTCACGGGCGACCCACCCACGATGGCGGCCCGCGCGACCGCCTACCTCCGGACCGAACGAGAGTTATTGCTGACCGACCTCATCGTGGCTGAGACTGTGTACGTATTGGAGTCCTTTTACCAAGCACCCCGCCAGCAGGTTGCCGAAGCCATGAGGTCGCTCATCGCATTCAACTCGATTGCCTGCGTGGACCCAGCGCTTCTTTTGCGTGCAATCGCAGTTTACGAGACTGACCGGATTGACTTCGCGGAGTCCTACCTCGTCGCTTGCGCCGAGAGCACCGGAGTCGGGAGGGTGGCCTCTTTCGACCGATCCATCGACCGCGTCGCCACAGTTGAACGGATTGAACCACCGCCGGTCTGAGCCGATGACGGCGACGCCCACCGCGAGGGGGTAGGTTCCCGACTTGCAAGAAAGCTGAAATGCCTGCGCCGCCTTCATCATTTGATCAAAACGTTCTGGGGCGGCACGACCAGCAACTCCCGGCGGCACCGTCTTCTGGACAGCGCCGTGCTGTTCCCCAGCCTGTGCGCGCCCACCGGGACGATTCTGGAACCCCCGCAGCGATCACACCGCCCCGACCGCACTGCGAAGATGCCCAAGCGCCGACGCCCGCGCGCACAGAATCGGGCCAGCTACGCAGGCCGAGCAGCGTGGCCGCAACCGGAAGCGGCCACGCGCGCCCGCAGCGCCCATCGTGGCCCACGACGAGCCACCGCCGTTCTGACACTGCGGGGGTGACATCTCAACGCGGCATCCTGCGCCAGACGAACTGCGGCAGCAGCGCGAACACGATCGAAACGGGCCCCAATGCCCACGGAATCCACACCGTGCGTCGGCCCTTGGCCAGCGCCCGCGCCGTCGCCGCGGCCACCTGCGCCGGGGTGCTGGACAGCGGCGCCGGCGTCATGCCCTGCGTCATCCGGCCGATCACGAACCCGGGCCGCACCAGCAGTAACCGCACCCCGCTTCCGTGCAGCGCATCGGAGAGCCCGCTGGCGAATCCGTCCAAGCCGGCCTTGGCCGACCCGTAGACGTAGTTGGCCCGACGCACCCGAGCGCCGGCGATCGAGGAGAACACCACCAGCGCCCCGCGACCGGCGTGGCGCATCGCGGCGGCCAGCTGAGTGCGCAAGCTGACCTGCGCGACGTAGTCGGTATGCACCACCGCCACTGCATGCGCGGCGTCGGTCTCGGCGCGGCTCTGGTCGCCGAGGATCCCGAACGCCAACACCGCAACATCGATCGGGCCGTGCTCGGCGACGACGGAATCGACCAGCGGACCGTGCGATTCGATGTCGTCGGCATCGAATTCGAGGGTCGACACGTTTGCCGCCCCGGCCGCCTGAATCGCCGCAACCTCGTCGGCGAGCCGGTCGGCGTTGCGGGCCGCCAGCACGATCGACGAGTGCGGCGCAAGCCGCACGGCGAGTTCGACGCCGATTTCGCTGCGGCCACCCAGAATCAGCACCGTGCGCGCGCCCGTGTCGTCCACGGTTGCGATTATCTCCTGCGCTAGCGTAGGCGATGATGGCGAACTCCACGGCTCGGCTGACCGACGATGCGCTGGCATTTCTGACCGAGCGTCACCTCGCCATGCTGACCACGCTGCGTGCCGACAACTCGCCGCACGTGGTGGCGGTGGGTTTCACGTTCGACCCGAAAACGCACCTCGCCCGGGTGATCACCACCGGCGGCTCGCAGAAGGCGGTCAACGCCGACCGCGGCGGGGTCGCGGTCCTCAGCCAGGTCGACGGCGCCCGTTGGCTGTCGCTGGAAGGCCGGGCGAGCGTCAACGGCGACACCGACGCGGTGCGCGACGCGGAACTGCGCTACGCCCAGCGCTACCGCACACCTCGGGAGAACCCGCGCCGGGTGGTCATCGAGGTGCACGTGGAGCGAGTGCTGGGATCGTCAGATCTGTTGACCCGCAAGACCGAGTAAGCCTCTAGACCAGGGTCGCGCCCGGCGCCCGGATCACCAGCGGCACCGCCGGGAAATAAGCGGCCATCTCCGGCCGCGACTTGGCCAGCGCGGCGGTGCCGTAACCGCGGTGCCGGTAGTTGGGGTGAATCCAGATACGGACGTGCACCTCGTGTCCGTTCAACTCGCCGAACACCATCCCGACCTTCTCGTCGCCATCAACCGCGACGAACCAGGCCGCTTCCTCGGCGTCAATACGCTCTTGCGCCGAACGGATTTCGTCTTCGACCCCGCCGGCAGGGGCGCCCGAGCCGTCGCCCTTGGCGCCGATCTCCTCGGTCCGGACGGAGAAGATATCGCGGTCGGCGGTAACGGAGAACGGCCGCAGCGCCAGGGTTTCGCCGGCGCTGGCCGGGCGGTCCTTGAAGGTGAAACTCAGAATATTGTTCAGGTCTTCGAGCTCGGCGACGATCTTCTTACGCGAGTCCTTGGTCAACTGGTCGAACGACATCCCGATCACCGCTTCGGCGCCCAGCCGCGAGGTGCCGAGCAACTCCGCGATGCGATCCACCGCCGCAGGCCGGTCGTCGGCCTCCACGATCAGGTCGAGCACTTCGTGACGTCGTTCCAGCGCGTTCATCAGCGCGTTGGTGATCTCTCTGCGGGCGGCGGCGCGGTCGTGGTCGGTCATGGTTTTAGCGTAGTACCCCAGGTGTGTTCTGCGCCTGCCGCGTTGCTGTGGACTCAGGTCTGAACTGGCACCACGATCAGTTCGTGTGGCCGGTGGTTTACCGACTGGGCGCCGCGCTCCCCTACGACCACGATGTCTTCGATCCGGGCCCCCCAATGACCGGGGAAGTAAATTCCCGGCTCCACAGAGAACGCCATGCCGGCCTTGAGCGGTAGGTCGTTGCCCGCAACGATGTAGGGCTCCTCGTGCACCGACAGCCCGATGCCGTGGCCGGTGCGGTGCACGAAGTACTCGGCGAGCCCGGCCTCGGCAAGCACGTCGCGGGCGGCGGCGTCGACCTGCGCGGCGGTCACCCCGGGGCGCACCGCCTCGACGGCAGCTCGTTGCGCCCGCTGCAGAACCGAATAGCACTGTGCCACTTCGGGTTTAGGCTGGCCCATGCTGTAGGTGCGAGTCGAGTCGGAATTGTAGCCAGGGGCATACGGGCCACCGATGTCGACGACGACGATGTCGCCGACCTGGATCTCGCGGTCGGAGTATTCGTGGTGCGGGTCGGCGCCGTGCGGGCCGGAGCCGACGATGACAAACGCCACCTCGGTATGGCCCTCGGCGACAATGGCTTCGGCGATATCGGCCGCGACGTCGGCCTCGGTTCGGCCCGGCACCAGAAACTGCGGAACCCGGGCGTGTACCCGGTCGATCGCGGCGCCTGCTTCACGCAGCGCGTCGATCTCGGCGTCGTCCTTGACCATCCGCAGTTCCCGCAAGACGTCGGTGGCCAACACCGGCAGCACACCGAGCCCGTCGGCCAGCGGCAGCAGGTGGAGAGCCGGCATCGAGTCGGTGACCGCTGTCGCCGCCGGGGCACCACCCACCGCGGCGGCAACCAACGCATAGGGGTCGGCGCCGTCGACCCAATCGCGAACCACCACACCGAGTTCGGCCACCGCGGATTCCTTCAGCGACGCCAACTCCAGCCGCGGCACGACGAGCGTCGGGTCACCGGAGACCGGCAGCACCAGCGCGGTGAGTCGTTCGAAGGTCTGCGCCCGCGAGCCGACCAGGTAGCGCAGGTCGTAGCCGGGCGTGATCACCAGACCGGCCAGGCCCGCTTTCTCGGTGGCCGCCGTCGCGGCTGCCACCCGGCGGCGGTAAACGCCGGCATCGAACCGGTGAGAACTCATGCGTGCCAGGCTACTGGCAGGATGACGGGCATGTCCGCACCGCTGCTGCTACTCGACGGCGCCAGCATGTGGTTTCGCTCCTTCTTCGGCGTCCCCACCTCGATCACCTCTCCCGACGGTCGGCCGGTCAACGCGGTCCGCGGCTTCCTCGACTCCGTCGCCACCGTGATCACCCGACACCAACCCGGCCGGCTGGTGGTCTGCCTGGATGTGGACTGGCGCCCGCAGTTTCGCGTCGAGGCCATCGCGTCCTACAAGGCGCACCGGGTCGAGGAGGAAAACCCAAGCGGGCGAACCGATGCCGAGGAGGTACCCGACGACCTGTCACCGCAAGTCGAGATGATCGCCGAGATTCTCGACGCCTTCGGCATCTGCACCGGCGGCGCCGACGGCTACGAAGCCGACGATGTGATCGGCACGCTGGCCGCCCGGGAGCGCCACGATCCGGTGATCGTCGTCAGCGGCGACCGCGACCTGCTGCAGGTGGTCCGCGACGAACCGGTCGCCATCGGGGTGCTCTACCTCGGCCGCGGCCTGACCAACGCGACACTGCTGGGCCCCGCCGAGGTAGCCGAACGCTACGGCGTGCCGGCCGAACGGGCTGGCGAGGCCTACGCCGAACTGGCCCTGCTGCGCGGCGATCCATCCGACGGGCTGCCCGGTGTGCCCGGGGTCGGCGAGAAGACCGCGGCGAGACTGCTGGCACAGCACGGCTCACTGGAGGCCATCCTGGCCGCCGTCGAGGATCCGAAATCGGCACTGGCCAAAGGAGTTAGAACCAAACTGAGATCAGCGGCCGACTACATCGAGGCGGCCGGACCGGTGGTCCGCGTGGCGATTGACGCGCCGGTCACCTTCTCTACCGACAGCGATGCACTGCCCCTGGCGGCGGCCGATCCGCCCCGGGTGGCCGAGCTTGCCACCCAACTGGGCGTCGGGTCGTCGATCGCCCGTCTGCAAAAAGCACTCGACGCATTGTGACCTACTTGGGCCGGCCGACTTCGTAGGTGCCCTTGTTGTCCTGGAATGTGACGGTGACCGACCGCTTGGTGCCGTCGATGCTGACGTCGCAGTCGAAGGTCTGCCCCTTCTTGACGGTCGGGTTCTGACCGTTGTTGCACTTGACGTCCTTGACGTTCTTCGCGCCGTACCCGTTCGTGGCGTCGGTGAGGATCTGTTGCACACCGGCCTCGGCCTTGCCGACATCGAGCTTGGTGGTGACGAAGAATCCGGGCGCCCAAAAGCCCAGCACCAGGATCACTGCGACGGCGACGGCCGCCACGACACCGGCAATGGTGCCGACCGTCTTCTTCGAGCGCTTCGGCCCGGCCGGCGGCTGTCCATAGGGGCCCGGGTACTGGCCGGGCTGGCCGTACTGGCCGTACTGACCGGGCTGGCCGTACTGGCCCGGCTGCTGGCCGTACTGGCCCGGCTGCGGTGCGTAGGCGGCGGGCTGACCGGGGTACTGCCCCTGCTGCGGGTAGGCCTGGGGGTACTGCGTCGGTGGGTAGTACTGCACCGGCGGCTGCTGATATTGCCCGTACTCGGTGGGCGTATAGGCCGGCGCCTGCCAGGTTTGCTGTTCGCCGCCCGCGACCTGCCAGCCCTGCTCACCACCTGGTTGTTGTTGCCACGGTGAGGCCTGCTGGAGCTGATCCTCGCCGGATTGCTGACCTTCGCCCTGCGGCGGCTGCCACCCCTGCGTCGGGTCGGATCCCTGCGGTCCGCTCATCGTGCCTCAATCCTCCTGGTTGCAGTCATCGCATCGGTCGCCGTAGGCAACCGTAACCTCGGCTCAGCCTACCCGGCGTCAACCGCCACGACGCCGCGCCGAATCGCGTCGATCGCGCGTTTGGCTGCGGTTCTGAGCTGGGGTTGCGGGGCGGCGTTGCGCACCTGGTCCAGCAGATCCAGTACCTGTCGACACCACCGGACGAAATCGCCGGGCGACAGGGCCGAGCCGGTGCCCTCGCTGTCGGCGGCGGCCAAGGCGGTGACCAAGTCGCCGCTGCTGGCCCAACGGTAGATGGCGGCCACGAAACCGTCGTCCGGCTCGCGGCTGGGCGTGATGCGGTGGCGCTGCTCGTCGGCGCGCAACTGTGCCGAGAGTCGGCGTGTCTGCGTGAGCGCCTGCCGCAGCTTCGGCGTCGGCACCCGGTCGTTGCGCGGCGCCCCGGGTCCATCTCCGCCGCGGGTCTCATACACCACCGACGACAGCACGGCCGCAAGTTCGGCGCCCTGGAGCCCGGTCCACACGTCGGCGCGGAGGCACTCGGCAACCAGCAGGTCGCTCTCGCTGTAGATCCGGGCCAACAGGCGGCCGTCGTCAGTCACCGTGGGACGGCCGCCGTCGAGCGCGATGAAACCGCGCTCGGTCAGCAGCCCGACGATCCGGTCGAACGTGCGGGCCAACGAGTTGGTGGCGGCGGCGACCTTCTTCTCCAGCGCCGCGTTGTCGCGCTCGATCCGCAGGTAGCGCTCGGCGATCCGCATCCGCGTTTCACGATCAGCGTCGCGGTGGCCGGGATGACGACGCATCTTCTCCCGCAGCGCCGCCAACTCGGGGTCGGCGTCGCGGCCTTCGGGGCGTTTGCCGCTGCGGCCGCCGGAGGCCGGCAGTCCGGCGGCTGCCGAACGCAGCGCCGACGCCAGGTCGCGGCGAACCCGCGGTTGCCGGTGTTCGATGCGCTTCGGCAACGTCATCGATCCGACAGGCGCCGACTCCCCGGAATAGTCCGCTGAGGAAATCCTTCCCGCCCAACGGTTTTCGGTGAGCACCAAGGGTCGCGGGTCGGACTCGTCGCGGGCCGCCTCCAGGACGACTGCCAGCCCGCCGCGCCGCCCGTGCGTGATCGTGATGATGTCCCCCTTGCGCAGCGTCGATAGCGCGTCGTTGATCGCCTGACGACGCTGCAGGCGTGATGCGCGGGCCTGCGCGCGCTCGTACTGGCTGATCTCTTCCCGCAGCCGGGC
>NZ_JBYCLA010000290.1:0-4906 GCF_057473665.1 Mycobacterium sp. TH-M25 | reverse complement strand
ACTCCGAGGATGAAGGACCCGAGCGTGGAGATGACGTTTAACGCGGTGAAGCCATCGGTCGGCAGGTAATCGGCATACCGGCGCGGCATGCCCATATCACCCAGCCAGAACTGCACCAAAAATGTGGTGTTGAAGCCGATGAAGGTCAACCAGAAATGCAGCTTGCCCATGCGCTCGTCGAGCCGCCGTCCGATCATCTTCGGGAACCAGAAATAGACCCCGGCAAACGAGGCGAAGACGACGGTACCGAACAACGTGTAATGGAAATGTGCCACCAGAAAGTAGGAGTCGGTGACCTGAAAGTCCAGCGGCGGGCTGGCCAGCAGGACGCCGGTTACGCCGCCCAGTAGGAAGGTGGCGAGGAAACCCATCGACCACAGCATCGGGGTCTCGAAGGTCAGTTGTCCCTTCCACATGGTGCCGACCCAATTGACGAATTTTATGCCGGTTGGTATCGCGATCAGGTATGAGGTGAACGAGAAGAAGGGCAGCAGAACGGCGCCGGTGGCGAACATGTGATGGGCCCACACCGTCATCGACAGCCCAGCGATGCCGATGGTGGCGTACACGATTGAGGTGTAACCAAAGACCGGCTTGCGGCTGAACACCGGGAGGATCTCGGTGACGACACCGAAAAACGGCAGCGCCACGATATAAACCTCCGGGTGACCGAAAAACCAGAATAAGTGCTGCCACAGGACCGGACCGCCATTGGCCGGGTCGTAAATATGACCTCCCAGCTGGCGATCATAGGCAAGCCCGAACAGCGCCGCCGTCAGCGGCGGGAAGGCCATCAACACCAAGATCGAAGTCACCAGAATATCCCAGGTGAACACCGGCATCCGGAACATCGTCATGCCGGGGGCACGCAAACACACCACGGTGGTGATCATGTTGACCCCACCCAGTATGGTGCCCAGTCCTGCGACGATCAGACCCGTGATCCAGAGATCGCCACCGGCGCCGGGACTGTGCGTCGCATCCGACAGCGGCGTGTAGGCCGTCCAGCCGAAGTCGGCGGCCCCGCCAGGGGTGATGAAACCTGAAATAACGGTCAGCGAGCCAAACAAGAACAACCAGTACGACAGCGCATTCAACCGAGGAAATGCGACGTCAGGCGCGCCGATCTGCATCGGTATGATCAAATTGGCGAACCCGAACACGATCGGGGTGGCAAAGAGCAGCAGCATGACGGTGCCGTGCATCGTGAACAACTGGTTGTATTGCTCGTTGGACAAAAACTGCATGCCGGGCGCGGCCAGCTCACTACGCATCAACAGGGCCATCAGTCCGCCCGCGAAAAACAACAAGTAGCAGGTGATTACGTACATCATCCCGATCAGCTTGTGATCGGTGGTAGTCACCAGCTGGTAAGCCAGCGTCCCCTTCAGCCCCGCACGGGCTGGAAATGGACGCCGTGCTTGCAGAGGAGTATTCGGCGGTGCTTCAGCTGTCATGTATCGTCATCCCCTCTGCGTGATGGCCCCGTGCGGGAAAGATGGACACTCCACTCGTAAGTGCCGTGGCGGCGAAGCGCTGATGCGCCGACGTGAGAAAGCGGTGGTACTTGATGACATCGAGGTGCGACCTTCTTATCGGGCGGAACGCATATTGCGGGTTGAATCAGCGGGCGTGCCTCGCCCTAAACGCGCGACTCGGCGTCGAGCCAAGTACAACCAGAGCCAGCCCACAGTCGCACTGGCCAGCGCTAGGATGCCGATTGCAGTCGAGCCCCCGCCGTGCCCTATGCCGGCCAAGAAAAGAGACACCATCACCCCGCCCACTGCGGCGCCGATCAACAGGTAGCCGATCAGCTGGCGGTTGTCTTTGAACGCCACGCCCGCCCGCGGCTGATGTGTGCGGTCATGGTCGATCGGATCTCCGCTGTTAACGGGCACAGGCGCCCTCCCCACTCGTCCCGGCCAATCGCCCACGCTGGCCACCTCGTTTGGCAGTGGATACCCGGATGCAGGCCAAGAAAACGTCGCTGCTGTGAAGAGTTGGCCGGGTCGTGAAGGTGTGAACGTCTCGCCGAAAACGGCGTGGCCCCTCGGCCTGCCCGGTCGATCAGGCTCTCGCGGAGACAAGAAACAGTTGGGGCACGTCCACAATCATGGACGGTCCCGCGTCAATGGCTGCGCGAATGTTCCGCCGCGTCGGCGTCCTCTCCCAGTATCAGCGAACGCACCAATTGACGTGTTCCGAAGGGCCGCAGCATGGTGCTGGCCGGACGCGGCCGCACTTTGAGCGGCCACCAGAACCAGCGGCCGAGCAGCGCGGCGATCGACGGTGTCATCAACGAGCGCACAATCAGCGTGTCGAACAGCAGCCCAAGCCCGATCGTGCTGCCGGCCTGACCGATTGAGATCAGGTCGCTGGCGACCATCGACATCATGGTGAAGGCGAACACCAGGCCGGCCGCGGTGACGACCCCGCCGGTGCTGCCCATGGATCGGATGATGCCGGTCTTCAGCCCGGCGCCGATCTCCTCCTGGAACCGCGACACCAACAGCAGGTTGTAGTCCGAGCCGACAGCCAGCAAGATGATCAACCCGAACACCGGCGCGATCCAGTTCAACTCCAAACCCAGGATGTGCTGCCACACCAATACCGAGAGTCCGAACGCGGCGCCCAGCGACAGCAGCACCGTCCCGACGATCAGCAGGGAGGCGACCAGGGCCCGGGTGATGAGCACCATGACGACGAAGATCAGCGTCAGCGCCGCGAGCCCCACGATCAGCAGGTCGTAGTGGGAGCCTGACTGGATGTCGCGGTAGATCGCCGCGGTCCCGGCGAGGTAGAACTTCGCGTCGGTGAGAGCCGTTCCCTTGACCGCCTGATGCGCGGCAGCCAGTTCCGGCAGGACTGCGGAAATACCTGCCGGGGTCGCCGGATCCGCGCCGTGGGTGATGATGAAGCGCGCGGCTTTACCGTCCGGCGACAAGAACAGCTTCAAGCCACGCTGGAAGTCGGCATTCTTGAACGCTTCCGGTGGCAGGTAGAAGTAGTCGCCACCGCGCGAGGTGTCGAAGGCCTGGCCCATCGCGCTGGCGGTGTCAGTCATCTCTGCCATCTGCGTGATCAGCCCCGCGAAGCTGCTGTGCATCGTCAGCAGGGTTCCCCGCATGGATTTGGCGACCGCGATGATCGGCGGGAACTCGGCGACCATCTGCGGCAATATCGCGTCGATATTGTGGACGTCGTCCACAAGCGCTTTTATGTCATCACTGAACTTGTCGGACTCATCGAGTGCGTCGAACATCGAATGCACCGCCCAGCAGACCGGGATGTCGTAGCAGTGCTGCTCGGCGTAGACGTAGTCGTGGATGGGCCTCACGAAGTCGTCGAAATCCGCCAGCTGATCCCGCAATTCGTCGGCGGTGAGCTTCGCCTCTGCCAAATCGCCCACCATGTGATGCGTGGTGGCGGCCATCTGCCCAAGCAGGCCCTGCATCCGTTGCATCGAACCGATCATGACGCCGAGATCGTCGCTCATCTTGAGCATGTCGGCCGCCCGGTCCTTCATGAACTGCACGTTTTCCTGGATCGGAATCGACTGGGCACTGATCTGGAACGGTATCGAGGTGTGCTCGATCGGCCCACCCAGCGGCCGGGTGATGCTCTGCACCATGGCAATTCCCGGCGAACGGAAGACGTCCTTGGCGATCCGGTCGAGGATGATCATGTCAGCGCTGTTGCGCATGTCGTGATCGCCTTTGATCATCAGGATGTCGGGATTCATGGTGGCGGCGCTGAAATGACGCTCCGCGGCGGCATAGCCGACACTGGACGGCAGGTCACTGGGAATATAGAAGCGGTCGTTGTAGCTGACCGTCATGCTCGGCATGATCAGGATACCGACGATCGCCAGGGCCAGCGAGACCGCCAGCACCGGTGCGGGCCAGCGCACGGTGGCGGTGCCGATGCGCCGCCAACCATGCACTTTGACAAGCCTTTTCGGGTCAAGCCAGCCGAACCGGCTGGCGACCACGACGACGGCAGGTGCCGCGGTCAGAGCTCCGGCGACGACGACGAGCAGGCCCAGCGCGGACGGAATACCCAACGCCTTGAAATACGAGAGTCGCGCCAGGTGCAGGCAGAACGTGGCACCGGCGATCGTCAGTCCCGAGCCCATGATGATGTGAAAAGTGCCGCGAAACATCGAGTAGTAGGCGGTTTCTCGGTCTTCACCGGCCTGGCGGGCCTCTTGGTAGCGGCCGACGAGGAAGATCGCGTAATCGGTCCCGGCTGCGATGGCAAGCGACGACAGCATGGCCACCACGAACGTCGAAAAACCCAGCCAGTCGTTGTTTCCCAGTAACGCGACAAGCCCTCTGGCCGTGCCCATCTCGAAGCCGACCATGACCAGGATCAGCAGTACCGTGCTGACGGATCGATAAGCGATGAAGAGCATGACCATGATGACCACGCCCGTCACGCCCATCATGATCAGCATGCTCTTGTCGGCGGCATCGTTCATGTCCGTGTTCAACGGCGCCGGACCGGTTTCGTAGACCTTGAGGCCGGCGGGCGGCGCTGACTTCTCGATGATCTCGCGCACCGCTTTCACCGACTCGTTTCCCAGGGTGCTGCCCTGGTCGCCGGCCAGATTCAGTTCGACGTACGCGGCTTTGCCGTCCCGGCTCTGTACCCCGGCGGCCGTCAGGGGATCTCCCCAGACGTTCTGGACGAGCTGAACGTGCTTGGTGTCGGCCTGCAACGTGCGAACCAGGCCGTCGTAGTAGCGATGCGCCTGCTCGCCGAGCGGCGTGTCGCTCTCCCAGACGATCATCGCGCTGCTGTCGGAGTGCGATTCGTGAAACGTCGCACCGATCTGCTTGGCCGCGCTCATCGCCGGGGCATCCTGTGGCGCCATCGGCACCGCGTGGTTGCGCGCCCCCGACTC
>NZ_JBYCLA010000289.1:0-7450 GCF_057473665.1 Mycobacterium sp. TH-M25 | reverse complement strand
AACTACAACATCGCCGCCACCCTCGCCGGACTCGACGACCAGGCGGTACGCCAATAGTGACCAACGACCCCATGGAAAACACCTCACACCGGCGGCGCCGCGAAGTTCTGTTGGCCGCCGTGATCGCCGTCGCACTGACCACAGCAGGATGCCACGTGAAACAACCCTACGAACCCACCCCGCCCAGTGACGCAACCAAGGCACTAGAAGTCCTCAAATCCCTGCCTTCGTTCGAGGACACTCAAGCCCAGGTGCAAGCTGCGATGAACGAAATCAAGGCAACCGCCAGCCAGCTCATCCCATCCATCACCTGGGAGACACCCCACGAAGGCTCGGGCGATACTTGCGGGCGGCCCTACGAGCAAACCGACGGGCACGGGTACTTCCTGCCCGACGAAGTTGCTGTCCGGGTGCCGGTCTCTGAGCAAGACTGGGCGAAAATCCAAGCGGCCGCTAAGGATGCGGCTGCCAAGATCGACGCCACCGAAATTCAGGTCATGAAAAACCAACCCGGAAACCACGATGTGGGTTTCTACGGCCCCACCGGGCTATTCATCAAAATCGGCTACAGGGGCAACCTGGTCGTCTCCGGCTATACCGGCTGCCGCCTGCCGCGCGACAAGAAGTGATGCGCCGGGGCGTCTGTCGAGGCTCTCTGCTCCCTGGCCGCCAGTTACCCTGCCGCCTCCGCCGTATCGCGGGTGCAGCAGTGTTCGGCCGCCTCGCGGTGTGGCGCGCATCGGTCCGCGTGCGCCGGATTGATCGGCCCCAACCTGGCCACCAACCCCAACTTCACCCACCTCGCAACCGGCCCCACCACCGCGCCCGACGGGGGTGACACCGCCGTCAAGACTGGCGCGACCGATCGCCAAGGGCTCCAAGACAAGCCCGGAAACACGACGTGGAATTCATCGGCTCCGCAGGCTTCTACGTGCGAATCGGGCCGCTGGTCAGGACCGACACAACGCGAGATGCCGATGCTGAGTGCGCTGGGCGCGCCAGGGCAGCCGCCCAGTAAGCATCGCCGTCGCAAAGGCTAGCGGACAACCATCCAAATCGCTTGCGCAACAGGGCTTCCCAGGTCAACGGTGGTGGATCCGCCGTGCGCTGACTCCACCGCGACGGAGATCATTCCAGCGAACTCGCGGCGGGTGAGTACCCGCAGCCGCGAGTCGAGGCTGATGCCGATGCTGTCGAAGTAGCGCAGCATCTCGGGATCTTTGTCCGAAATTCGGGCCACGGTTCCGGCGTCGCCGTCGGAGCATGCCCACAGCTGACGGGCCGGCGGGGTGGGCACCGGGCCCGCTGAGCCCGGAATCGGGTCGCCGGGCGGGTCGCGCTGTGGGTGGCCGAGCTTGGCGTCGATACGCGCAATCAGCCGATCCGACACCGCGTGCTCGAGCACTTCGGCCTCGTCGTGCACCTCGTCCCAGCCGTAGCCGAGTTCGGTGACCAGGAATGCCTCCAGTAACCGATGGCGCCGGACCATCGCCAGCGCCGCTCCGCGTCCCGATTCGGTCAGCGTGACGGCACCGTATTTCTCGTGGTCGACCAGGCCCTGCTCGGCGAGCTTGCGGATGGATTCCGACGCGGTACTGGCCGACACCCCGAGCTTTTCGGCCAGCATCTTGGTGCTGACCTTGGCATGCGACCATTCCTGGGCGTTCCAGATGACTTTGAGATAGTCCTGGGCAACCGCGGTGAGCTCGTTTGACTCGTCAGCAGGGCGCACAACGGAAGTTTAAGCAATCCTCACCTGATCTGCGGCTCTCGCACGACCGCGCGCTACCTGGCACCGTAGGCTGGCAGTGTGCAGAGGTGGCGCGGCCAGGACGAGATCCCGACGGATTGGGGCCGATGTGTGCTCACCATCGGGGTCTTCGACGGGCTGCACCGCGGACACGCCGAACTGATCGAACACGCGGTCAAATCGGCTCGCGCGCGCGGCGTGCCGACGGTGTTGATGACGTTCGACCCGCACCCGATGGAAGTGGTCCATCCCGGCAGCCACCCGGCTCAACTGACGACACTGACCCGTCGCGCCGAGTTGGCGGAGGAATTCGGCATCGACGTATTCCTGGTCATGCCGTTCACCACGGCTTTCATGAAGCTCACGCCCGAGCGTTACGTGCATGAGCTGCTGGTCGAGGACCTGCACGTCGTCGAAGTCGTGGTGGGGGAGAACTTCACCTTCGGTAAGAAAGCGGCGGGGTCTGTGGACACGCTGCGCCGCGCCGGCGCACGGCTTGGGTTTGCGGTCGAGGCGATGTCGCTGGTGTCGGAGCATCACGACGCCGAAACGGTGACCTTCTCCTCGACTTACATCCGGTCCTGCGTCGACGCGGGCGACGTGGTCGCGGCCGCCGAAGCGCTGGGCCGTCCGCACCGGGTGGAAGGCGTGGTCGTGCGGGGTGATGGACGGGGGACCGAGATGGGTTTCCCCACCGCGAACGTCGCCCCGCCGATGCATTCGGCCATCCCGGCCGACGGTGTGTACGCGGCCTGGTTCACTGTTCTGGGCCACGGCCCGGCCGCCGGCAGCGTGGTGCCGGGTGAGCGCTACCAGGCTGCGGTGTCCGTGGGCACCAACCCGACCTTTTCCGGACGCACCCGCACGGTCGAGGCGTTTGTCCTCGACACGGCCGCCGACCTCTACGGGCAGCATGTGGCGCTGGACTTCGTCGCGCGGATCCGCGGCCAGGAGAAGTTCGGCTCGGTGAGCGACCTGGTCGAGGCGATGCACGACGACACCGAGCGGGCCCGCACGCTGCTCTCTATTGGCTGACCAGCCGATTTCAGGCGCCGGCCTCGTCCGCTGCTAGACTTCCCGGCGATACGGGGCGTGCTGCAGTTCGCGGTGGCCGCTACCGGAGATGAATGTTCGCGGACCTATTGATGGAGATGTTTCGTGGCGCTTACCGCCGAGCAGAAAAAAGAGATCCTGGACTCCTACGGCCTGCACGCAACCGACACCGGTTCGCCCGAGGCGCAGGTCGCGATGCTGACCAAGCGGATCGCCGACCTGACCGAACACCTCAAGCAACACAAGCACGACCACCATTCGCGGCGCGGACTACTGCTGCTGGTCGGTCGCCGCCGTCGGCTGCTCAAGTACGTCGCCCAGGTCGACGTGGCGCGTTACCGCTCGCTGATCGAGCGGCTCGGCCTGCGCCGCTGAGCCGGGGCCCGCGCCGTCGCCGGGCTTAAAGAAGCGCCAGGTCGGCGTGTAGAGTCATAAACGTTTTGGGCCTATCGGTCCGAACCAGGTGCGGTGTGCGCGATCCGCGCGCACCGTTCCAGCGAGGCAGGACAGGACTTCGAAGGAAGACAGGTCTGTATCGCGCGGTCTTCGGTAGTGGCTGCCGAGCTCCCCGGATTCGGGGTGGTCGGCCGCTTCGATCGACGGCCGTCGCCGCATTCAGACCCCGCGTCATCCGGGTCGTTCTGGAACCCTGTGGGTTGTGCGTGCCTGCGCGAAATAGCTGAAAAAATCCAGAGAGGCTGCACGGACGCATATGTCTGTAGCTGAAATCGACGAAGGCGTGTTTGAAGCAACCGCCACCATTGACAACGGGAGCTTCGGCACCCGCACCATCCGTTTCGAGACCGGCCGGCTGGCCAAGCAGGCCGCCGGCTCCGTCGTCGCCTACCTCGACGACGACACCATGCTGATCTCGGCCACCACGGCCAGCAAGAACCCGAAGGACCACTTCGATTTCTTCCCGCTGACGATCGACGTCGAAGAGCGGATGTACGCCGCCGGACGCATCCCCGGTTCGTTCTTCCGCCGCGAGGGCCGCCCCTCCACCGACGCGATCCTGACCTGTCGGCTGATCGACCGCCCGCTGCGGCCGACCTTCGTCTCAGGGCTGCGCAACGAGATCCAGGTCGTCATCACCATCCTGAGCCTGGACCCCAAGGACCTCTACGACGTGCTGGCGATCAACGCCGCGTCGGCGTCCACCCAGATCTCGGGTCTGCCGTTCGCCGGCCCGGTCGGCGGTGTGCGTGTCGCACTGATCGAGGGCCAGTGGGTCGCGTTCCCGACCGTCGAGCAACTCGAGAACGCGGTGTTCGACATGGTCGTCGCGGGCCGCATAGTCGGCGGTGCCGACAAAAATGACATTGCGATCATGATGGTCGAGGCCGAAGCGACCGACAACGTCATCGACCTCGTCGCGGGCGGCGCAGGCGCGCCCACCGAGAGCGTCGTGGCGGAACGTCAGGAAGCCGCCAAGCCGTTCATCGCCGCGCTGTGCACGGCCCTGCAGGTGTTGCACGTCGCCGCCGTCATGTAGACCGCCGTGTACCGGTTGTTCCCGTAATACCATTACTACGTCTTCTACTCCGTGTCGTCGGTGGCCACCGACGAGCTCGCCAAGGCGCTCACCATCGCGGGCAAGGAAGAGCGCGACAGCCGCACCGACGAGATCAAGGTCGAGGTGCTCGATCGCCTCGCCGCAACCTACGAGGGTCGCGAGAAGGAAATCGGGGCGGCATTCCGGTCGCTGACCAAAAAGCTTGTGCGCCAGCGCATCCTGTCCGATCACTTCCGCATCGATGGCCGCGGCATTACCGACATCCGCGCGCTGTCGGCCGAGGTCGCGGTGATCCCACGGGCGCACGGCAGCGCGCTGTTCGAGCGTGGCGAAACCCAGATCATGGGCGTCACCACCCTCGACATGGTCAAGATGGCCCAGCAGATCGACTCGCTGGGGCCGGAAACGTCCAAGCGCTACAT
Organism: Mycobacterium sp. TH-M25; assembly: GCF_057473665.1. Classification (NCBI taxonomy): domain Bacteria; kingdom Bacillati; phylum Actinomycetota; class Actinomycetes; order Mycobacteriales; family Mycobacteriaceae; genus Mycobacterium; species Mycobacterium sp. TH-M25. Next base: position 2,709 of record NZ_JBYCLA010000289.1, on the reverse strand, counting down.
GCACCACTACAACTTCCCGCCGTTCTCCACCGGCGAGACCGGCCGGGTCGGCTCGCCCAAGCGGCGCGAGATCGGCCACGGCGCGCTGGCGGAGCGGGCCCTGATGCCGGTACTGCCCAGTATCGAAGAGTTCCCCTACGCGATCCGACAGGTTTCGGAAGCCTTGAGCTCCAACGGTTCCACCTCGATGGGCTCGGTGTGTGCCTCGACGCTGTCGCTGCTGAACGCCGGCGTGCCGCTCAAGGCTCCGGTCGCCGGTATCGCGATGGGCCTGGTGTCCGACGACGTTGAAGTGGACGGCAAGACCGAGCGCAGGTTCGTCACGCTCACCGACATCCTCGGTGCCGAAGACGCGTTCGGTGACATGGACTTCAAGTGCGCCGGCACCAAGGACTTCGTCACCGCGCTGCAGTTGGACACCAAGCTCGACGGCATCCCGTCGCAGGTGCTCGCGGGTGCGCTCGCCCAGGCCAAGGACGCGCGACTGACCATCCTGGAAGTGATGGCTGAGGCGATTGACGAGCCGGACGAGATGAGCCCGTACGCGCCGCGGATCACCACGATCAAGGTGCCGGTGGACAAGATCGGCGAGGTGATCGGGCCCAAGGGCAAGATGATCAACTCGATCACCGAAGAGACCGGCGCGCAGATTTCGATCGAAGACGACGGCACCGTGTTCGTCGGTGCCAGCAGTGGGGAGGCGGCGCAGGCCGCGATCGACAAGATCAACGCGATCGCCAACCCGCAGCTGCCCAAGACCGGTGAGCGATTCCTCGGCACCGTGGTCAAGACCACCGATTTCGGTGCGTTCGTGTCGCTGCTGCCGGGTCGCGACGGCTTGGTGCACATCTCCAAGCTCGGTCAGGGCAAGCGCGTCGCCAAGGTCGAAGACGTCGTGAATGTCGGCGACAAGCTTCGCGTCGAGATCGCCGACATCGACAAGCGGGGCAAGATCTCCCTGGTGCTTGTCGGCGACGAGGCCACCGCCGGCGCGTCCGGTGACGGCGACGCTGCTCCCAGCCCGGAGGCTGCCGTGTCGCAGACCGAAGCCGATGCCGCGACGGCCGGCAGTTAGTTCCCCGGCGGTTAGCTCGGGGACGCAGCCGTTACGTCGCGGCCGGCACAATCTTGAGCCGTCCGCGGCGTTCCGGCGCACCACATTGCCCGGCGGCTTGCGGATCGTCACCGAATACCTGCCCGGGGTGCGCTCTGCGTCGGTCGGGGTCTGGGTCGGAGTCGGGTCGCGCGACGAAGGCAGCACGGTCGCCGGTGCCGCGCACTTCCTGGAACACCTGCTGTTCAAGGCGACTCCGACGCGCACCGCTGTCGACATCGCGCAGGCGATGGATGCGGTCGGTGGCGAACTGAACGCGTTCACCGGCAAAGAGCACACCTGCTATTACGCGCATGTGCTCGACAGCGACCTCGCGCTGGCCGTCGACCTGGTCAGCGACGTCGTGCTGAATGGGCTCTGCGCGGCGAGCGATGTCGAGGTCGAACGCGACGTCGTCCTCGAAGAGATCGCGATGCGCGACGACGACCCCGAAGACGCACTGGCCGACCAGTTCCTGGCGGCGCTGTTCGGTGATCACCCAGTGGGCCGCCCGGTGATCGGCAGCGCGCAGTCGGTGTCGTCGATGACGCGCGCGCAGCTGCATTCGTTCCATCAGCGGCGCTACACGCCCGAGCGGATGGTCGTCGCGGTGGCCGGAAACGTCGACCACGGCGACGTGGTAGCCATGGTGCGTGAGCGCTTCGGGCCGCGGTTGGTGCGAGACCGTCACGCGATCGCGCCGCGGAAGGGCGCGGGCCGGGTCGGCGGTCGCCCCGGGCTGACGGTGGTCAACCGGGACGCCGAGCAGACCCACGTTTTCCTGGGCGTGCGAACCCCGGGTCGGTACTGGAAGCGCCGCTGGGCGCTGTCGGTGCTGAACACCGCAATCGGTGGCGGCTTGAGTTCCCGCCTGTTTCAACAGGTTCGAGAGTCCCGCGGGCTGGCCTACTCGGTGTACTCGTCGCTGGACACCTTCTCCGACGCCGGCGCCATGTCGGTGTACGCGGCGTGCCTGCCCGAACGCTTCGCCGAAGTGATCCGGGTGACCGCCGACGTGCTCGCCGAGGTCGGTCGGGACGGCATCACCGAGAAGGAATGCCGGATTGCGAAGGGCTCGCTGCGTGGCGGGCTGGTGCTCGGTCTGGAAGACTCCAGTTCACGGATGAACCGCATCGGTCGTGGCGAACTCAACTACGCTGAGCACCGAAGCATCGACCGGACGCTGCAGGAGCTCGATGAGGTCACCCTGGACGAGGTCAACGCGATCGCGCGTCAACTCCTCAATAAACCCTACGGTGCCGCCGTTCTCGGACCGCATCGGTCCAAGAAGTCCCTACCGCAACAGCTTCGGACAATGACGAGGTAAGGCGATGGTGCTGGGCTTCTGGGATCTGGACATGCCGATCGTGGGCGCGCCCATGGCTGGTGGCCCCGGGACTCCCGCGCTGGCCGCCGCGGTGTCCAACGCTGGCGGCCTCGGATTTCTCGCCGGTGGCTATATCAGCGCCGAGCGCCTGGCCGACGACATCGCCAATGCGCGCGCAGCGAGCACTGGGCCGATCGGTGTGAATCTGTTTGTGCCCCAGCCGAGTGTCGCCGACATGATCGCGTTGGACTATTACGCCGAGGCGCTCGACGAACTGGCCGAGCACTAC
>NZ_JBYCLA010000288.1:0-5672 GCF_057473665.1 Mycobacterium sp. TH-M25 | reverse complement strand
GTCGACACCATCTGCTTCGACAAGACCGGCACGCTCACCGAAAACCGGCTGCGCGTTGTCCGTTCGGTGCCGGCCGGCACCGACCCGCAAGGACCGTTCCCCGGTGTCGCCGACCCGGAGGCCACCCAGGTGCTGCGGGCCGCCGCGCGCGCGTCATCCCAGCCGCACGAGTCGCAGGGCCACGCGCACGCCACCGACGAGGCGATTCTCAAGGCCGCGGAATCGCATGCGGGCAGCACCGACCCGCAGTGGACCCTGCTCGCCGAGGTCCCGTTCGAGTCCAGCCGCGGCTTCTCGGCCTCGATCGGCACGCTCGACGACAATCCCGAACAACCCGTGTTGATGCTCAAGGGTGCACCGGAAGTCGTCCTGTCGCGGTGCGCGTTCGCCGACCCGCACGCCGACAAGGACCACGCCGAGTCGGTGGTGCACCACCTCGCCGAGCAGGGCCTGCGGGTGCTGGCCGTCGCGAAGCGCAACTGGGTGCACGACACCGACGACGATGACGACACCGACGCCGACGCCGTCGACGCCGCCGCGCAGGATCTGGAGTTGATCGGTTACGTCGGGCTGGCCGACACCGCCCGCCCCTCGGCGCGCCCGTTGATCGAAGCGCTGGTCGAGGCCGACCGGGACGTCGTGCTGATCACCGGCGACCACCCGGTGACCGCCCGGGCGATCGCCCGTCAACTGGGTCTGCCGACCGACGCGCGGGTGCTCACCGGCGCGGAGCTCAACGGCCTCGACGCGGACGCCGCGGCCAAGCTCGTCGCCGATGTGCAGGTGTTCGCCCGGGTCAGCCCGGAGCAGAAGGTGCAGATCGTCGGGGCGCTGCAACGCTGCGGACGAGTGACGGCGATGGTCGGCGACGGGGCTAACGACGCCGCCGCGATCCGGATGGCCGACGTCGGCATCGGGGTCAGCGGTCGCGGCTCCTCGGCCGCCCGCGGCGCCGCCGACATCGTGCTGACCGACGACGACCTGGGTGTGCTGCTCGACACGCTGGTCGAGGGCCGGGGCATGTGGGGCGGTGTGCGCGACGCGGTGACCATCCTGGTCGGCGGAAACGTCGGCGAGGTGCTGTTCACCATCATCGGCACTGCCCTGGGCAGCGGGCGGGCGCCGGTGGGAACCCGCCAACTGCTGCTGGTCAACCTGTTGACCGACATGTTCCCCGCGCTGGCGGTCGCCGTCACCCCGCAGTTCGAGGAACCCGACAGCGACGAGTACGACACCGAGGAAGAAGCCCTCGAAGCCCGGCGCGCGTATCAGCGGGCGGTGCTGACCGGGCCGACGCCGTCGCTGGACGTGGAGCTGATGCGCCAGATCGTCACCCGTGGCGCGGTCACCGCGGCCGGCGCCACCGCGGCCTGGGCCGTCGGGCGCTGGACGCCGGGCACCGAGAGGCGCACCTCGACAATGGGATTGACCGCCCTGGTGATGACGCAGCTGGCGCAGACGCTGCTCACCCGCCGGCACAGCCCGCTCGTGGTGGCGACGGCGCTGGGCAGCTCGGCAGTGCTGGTGGCGATCGTGCAGACGCCGGGTGTCAGTCACTTCTTCGGCTGCACACCGCTCGGACCGGTCGCCTGGACCGCCGTCGCGGGAGCAACCGCGGGGGCCACCGGGCTGTCGATTCTGGCGCCCAACTTCTTGGCCAGGACCGCCGGAATGGTCCAGCCCGAACTGGCGGAGGCCACGGCTGGCAGCCAATCGGACAACAAATTCGCGTTTTCGCCTGCCTGAGGACGGCACTCCCAGCAAGATCGACACGGAGGTGTGTCGCTAAGTGGTCTGGCTCGTGAGTTCGTCGGGGCCGGGAGTTGCCTTCCCCGCGTCGAGATCGCTGCGCAACGGCGATCATGGCGCACCCCCACGAACTCACGAGGAAGACCACTGAGAGCAAAGGGAAGTCCGATGGCCCAGACGAGTGCTAACCCACACCGAGCGTCCAACCTGGCGCAGCTGTTCTTGCAGCGCGTCGAGAAGTCCGGCGACCACGAGGCGTTTCGCTTCCCCGACAACGGCGGCTGGACCTCGGTCACCTGGAAGCAGGCTGCCGAACGGGTCGAGGCGCTGGCGGCCGGGCTGCTGTCGCTCGGCGTCGAGCCCGAAGACCGGGTCGGCATCGCCTCGGCCACCCGCCTGGAGTGGATCCTCGCCGATCTGGCGATCCTGTGCGCCGGCGCCGCGACCACGACCGTCTACCCCAGCACCAACGCCGAGGACACCGCCTACATCCTGGCCGACTCCGGTTCGAAGATCGTCTTCGCCGAGGACGACACCCAGCTGGCGAAGCTCACCGAGCGGCGCAGCGATCTGCCCAACCTGACCAAGGTCGTGCTGATCGAGGGGACCGCAGCAGACCCCTGGGTGATCACCCTCGACGACCTCGCCGACCAGGGTGCGAAATACCTTGCCGAGCATGCCAATTGCGTGCAGAAAGTCGCCGACGAGATCCAATCCGAGCAGCTGGCCACGCTGATCTACACCTCCGGAACCACCGGCAGGCCCAAGGGCGTCCGGCTGCCGCACAAGTCCTGGGTCTATACCGGCAACGTGATCGCCGGCATGGGTCTGCTCGACGAGAACGATCTGCAACTGCTGTGGCTGCCGCTGGCCCACGCCTTCGGCAAGGTGCTGATCGCCACCCAGGTGGCGTGCGGGTTTGCCACCGCGATCGACGGTCGCGTCGACAAGATCGTGGAGAACTGCGGGATCGTCAAGCCGACCTTCATGGGTGCGGCGCCGCGCATCTTCGAGAAGGCCTACAACAAGATCATCACCCAGCAAAAGGGCGCCAAGGCGATGCTGTTCGGGCGGGCGTTCGCAGTGGGCAAGGAGGTGGCGCGCCGCCGCCGTGAGGGCACGTCCGTCGGGCCGCATCTGGCGTTGCAGCAGAAGCTGTTCGACCGGCTGGTGTTCGCGAAAATCCGCGACGTGTTCGGCGGGCGCATCCGCTTCTTCATCTCCGGCTCGGCGCCGCTGAACCGCGACGTCGCAGAATGGTTCGAGGCCGCCGGCGTGCTGGTCCTGGAGGGCTACGGGCTCACCGAGTCGTCCGGCGCGGGCTTCATCAACCGCCCGGACAACTACAAGCTGGGCAGCGTCGGTCTCCCTTTCGAGGGCACCGAGGTGCGCATCAGCGACGCCGGCGAGGTGCAGTTCCGCAGCGACTGCGTGATGGCCGGATACCACCACCTCGACGACGCCACCGCCGCCACGCTCAAAGACGGCTGGCTGTCCACCGGGGACCAGGGCAAGCTCGACGAGGACGGCTTCCTGTCGATCACCGGCCGAATCAAGGAACTGTTCAAGCTGTCCAACGGCAAGTACGTGGCGCCGCCGGCGATCGAGGCGCGCTTCGCCACGCTGTGCCCGTACGCCAGCCAGTTCATGGTGTTCGGGGAGGGCAAGAACTTCGCCGCGGCGCTGGTCACCCTCGACGAGGATTCGATCGGCGGGTGGGCCAAAGACAATGGGCTGGAAGGCAAGTCGTACCAGGAACTGACGAAGTCCGAAGCGGTGCACGAGATGATCCACGAGCACGTCACCAAGCTCAACGCCAGCCTGAACCGGTGGGAGACGATCAAGAAGTGGGCGGTGCTCGACCACGACTTGTCCGTCGACGGCGGCCAACTGACGCCGTCGCTCAAGGTGAAACGCGGCGTGGTCGCCGAGCAGAACAAGGAGACACTGGATGGCTTCTACTCCTGAGTTGGTCGCCGAGGAGTCGGCGCAGATACCCGACGCCGCCAATGCGGCACCCCCGGGACACCTGCTCCGCACACTCGAGTGGCGTACTGGCCTGGAGTACGTGTCCGCGCGCTTGGCGATGTGGCGTATCGCCGGTTGGCGACGCGGCGACGGCCATCCGGTTTTGGTGCTGCCGGGGTTCCTGGCCGGTCCGCTCTCGACAGACCTGCTACGTAATGTGCTGCGCCAGTTGGATTATCGGGTCTACGACTGGGGCCTGGGCACCAACATGGGCTACCGCGCCAGCATGAAGGAATCCCTGCCCGCGCGTCTGCACCACATCCGCGAACGCAATGCCGGTCGGCGCGTCAGCCTGATCGGCTGGAGTGCCGGCGGAATCTACGCGCGCGAACTGGCCCGCGGGCTGCCCGACGACGTCCGGTCGGTGATCACGCTGGGCTCCCCGTTTCGCGGCAACCACCAGGCCAGCACGGCCTGGCGGGTGTGGCGGCTGGTGAACCGCGGCGCGGATGCCGGCGAATCCGTCTCCCAGCGCGCCCTCGACCGGCGTGCGCAACCATTGCCGGTACCGACGACCTGCATCTACAGCAAGTCCGACGGCATCGTGGCCTGGCCATGCTGCACCAGCGTGCCCGCCCCGCACACCGAGAACGTCGAAGTCCGCAGCAGCCACCTGGGCTACGGGCACAATGTGCAGACGCTGTCGGTGATCGCCGACCGGCTCGCCCAGCCCGAAGGCGGCTGGCAGCCATACCGTCGCTGACCTGCCGGGATTTCGTCGACGCCGAGTGTGCAGCTTGCACAAGTGGAAACGGCGGAATCACCCATTCGAGCTGCACAGTCGACGCGCTCGCGCGCCAAGGTGAGCGACCTGCGATATGTCGGCTTGGCTAATACTGTCGCTACGGCCGATTAACTGCGCACTAAATCCGGCCCCGGTAAAGCGGATTGGCGGAATCGTAGTTGCCGGTCCGCTGCGCGCTACGACATGATCGAAGCCATGGCCGACGTCGAGTTCTCGCTGCTGGACGTGCCACGCGCGGCCCCGATAGCGGATCCGGAGGCGTACCTACGCGCTGCAATCGCCTGGCATTTCGGCGAGCAGACCGGCAGCGCCTTCTGGCTACGCGCGGCCCGAACGCTGGATTTCAATCCGCTGACCGACGTCAACACCTTCGCCGACCTCACGCTGTTCCCCAACCTGCTCAGCGAATTACGCACCGTCCCCGTCGCGGATCTCATTCCCCGCGGCTACGGATCACCGGCACCGGTACCGCAGATCTTCGAGTCCGGCGGCACCACCGGACCACCCAAAAAGACTGTCCAGCTGCCGGATTGGGTCGCGCAGATCGTGCAGTGGCAAACCGAGGACTTCGCCGACGGCGGCTTCGTGCGGGGCTGCGACTTCTTGTGCATGATGCCGAGCGGGCCGCACGGCGTGGGCTTCTTCTCCCGGCTCGTCGCCGAGCGGCTCGGATCGACCTTTCACGCCATCGATCTGGATCCGCGGTGGGTGAAGAAGCTGGTGGCGCGCGGCGCCGCAGCCGAAATGGCCTCCTACGTCGACCATCTCGTCGAACAGGCAGTCCATGTGCTGGCCACCCAGCTGGTGGCCAACCTGCACACCACCCCACCGCTGCTCGAGGCGCTGGCGCGCGACGACGAGGTGGTCGCCCTGCTCAACGAGAAGGTCGGCTTCATGCTGCTCAGCGGCGCCCACGTGGATATCGACACGCTCGATCTGTTCGACAGCATCTTCCCGAACACGACGATCACCATGGCGTTCGGCAGCACGATGATCCTGTCGCAGGCCATCACCCGCCGCGTCGACGGCGACGGGCCGTTCGTCTTCCACCCGCGCAGTCCGTATGCGACCTTCTCGGTGGTCGACCCCGACACCGGCGAGCACGTGGCCTACGGGGAACGCGGCCAGGTGATCATGAACCACCTCAGCA
>NZ_JBYCLA010000287.1:0-3266 GCF_057473665.1 Mycobacterium sp. TH-M25 | reverse complement strand
TGCAAAGCCTGTACTTGGTCGGAATCGCCCTGGGCGCCCTGATCACACCGGCGCTCATCGAGTCGGTCGGGGTGCCCGCCGCGCTGGCCATCGTGGGCGCCGCGGTGGGGCTCATGACGATACTGGCCTGGTCGAAATTGCACCGCGCCGACGCACTGAGCGCCGAAGACGCCGCAAAGCTAGCCGTGATCCGGGACAGCCCGATGCTGGCCCCGCTGCCTGCACTGGCACTCGAACAGCTCGCCCGGGCCGCGACGCGATTCACGGTTCCCGCGGGCTCCGACCTCATCCGCCAGGGAGACCCAGGCGATCGGTTCTACATGATCGCCGCGGGCGTGGCCGACGTCACCGTCGATGGCCGTCGCTTGGCCACGCTGGGTCACGGTGGCTCGTTCGGCGAGATCGCTTTGCTGCGCGACATGCCGCGCTCGGCCACCGTGACAGCGCGCGAGGACCTTGACCTGGTCGCCGTGGATCGCGCCGAGTTTCTCAGCGCGATCTGGACCGCCACTGGGACAGTGTCGCGCCTGGACGAGCTGGCCAGTGCTCGGCTGGCCACCCCGCCGGTGGAGGAGCGACTTGTGGAGTTGGACCGCGACGTCGCTCTGGGCGGGCGATCGGTTGTCGAGCTGCTGGCGCCGCAGCCGCCGTTGGCCGCGATCGATGCCGGCGCAGTGCGCAAGCTCGCCGACGCCGCGCGGGTGCTGGCCGCGCCGGATGGCGCGCTCGTCACCCGCGAAGGCGACTATGGGGACACCTACTACGTCGTCATTGACGGCGCCGTCGAAGTGCTCGAGGACGAGACCCGCGTGCGCAAGCTTCGCCCTGGCGAAGGCTTCGGTGAGCAGGCGATCCTGCGCGATGTCCCGCAACCGGCAACCGTACGCGCTGTGGGTGACACCACACTCCTGGCGGTGGATCGCGAGTTGTTCCAGCGGGCGCGGCATGCCGGGTAATGGGCCCGCGCGGCGGTGTCTTGTCGTATCTGGGTGATGGCTGTGATGGTGAAGGCTGAGTTGGTGAAAACGGTCCTTACACCACATAGGTAATACGACGTTACGAACGAAACCGCTTCAGAGCCTGGCCAAGTCGTACTGCGCAATGTGGTCAACCAGAACATGGAGGTGGTCCTGCGAGGAACCCAGGGTGTGCTCAATCGCGGTGAGCCGGGCCGCGTAATGGCCGACCGGATACTCCGCGGTCATCCCGATGCCGCCATGCAACTGAATCGCCTCCTGCGCGATATGACGCCCCGACCGGCCGATCTGCAGCTTCGCACGTGATGCGATCACCGGGTCGAGGGTGCCGTCGGCGATCGACATCGCGGCGTAGAGGTTCATACTGCGGGCCAATTCCAGCGAAATGTACATGTCCGCGGCCCGCTGGGTCAGTGACTGGAACTTATTGAGTGTGACGCCGAATTGCTTGCGGGTCTTAAGGTAATCGGTGGTCAGGCGAAGCGTTTCCTCCATCGCGCCGATGGCTTCGGCGCATAGCGCTGACTGGATACGGATGATGGCGTTGCGGATGGCGCGGGAGAAGTCTTGCACCTGAGCGGTGTCGCCGAGAGGCTCGGCGGGGGTGGAGTCGAGTTGGATCTGGGCGCCGCGCTGACCGTCGAACGTCGGATAGGAATGTCTATTTACGGCACTACCGCTGACGAGGAACAACCCGGTGCCACCGTCTGGCAACGCGGCGCTGACCACCAGTGTGTCGGCGCAGTCACCGGCCAGGACCGGGTTCTTCGTTCCGCTCAGTGTCCACGAATCACCTTGCTGCACAGCATGAGTGGTGACAGCAGCGGTCGGTCTACGGTGACCGGTTTCAAGGTGAGCGAACGCGAGTAGTTTCTGACCCGCTGCGACCTTGTCTAGCAGCTGCCGCTGTGTGTCGCTGCCAAGTTCGGCGATCAGCGCTCCGGGTGCCAGCGCGGCATGCACCACCGGTTCGGGCGCCAACCGCCGCCCGATTTCGGTGAGCACGACCATGATCTCGATCTGGCCCGCCTCACACGGGTCGAAACCCAGGCCGAGTATCCCGACATCGGCGAGCTGACTCCAGACATCACGGCTCCAGCCAAGATCGGTATCGATGACTTTGTTGCGGCTCTCCGGGTCATAGCTGCGCGACAGTAGGTCGCGGGTGGTGTCGCGGAGCAGAAGCTGCTCGTCGTTTAACTGAAAGTCCATGGCTGCCTTACAGTCCGAGAATGGTGGACGCGATGATGTTGCGTTGCACTTCGTTGCTGCCGCCGTAGATCGATGTCTTGCGGTAGTTGAGGTAGCGCGGGGCGCTGGACTGCGCCCAGTCGGGGGAGGCGATATTTTGGCCGCCGTCGATCGGTAACGCATCGAGTCCGGCCACCTCGACCAGGAGCTCGGTGGCCACTTGCTGTAATTGGCTGCCGCGCAACTTGAGCACCGACGACGCCGGGTTGGGCTTACCGGCCCTGCCATCCCCGGAGTCTGAGACCACCCGCGCTTGGGTGAGTTCCAGAGCCAGCACCTCGTTTTCGGCCTCGGCGAGTCGCGCCGCGAACAGCGGATCTCTCAACAAACCGGTCTGTTTGGCATGCTTTTTCACCTCGGCGAGGCGCACCTTGGTTCGGCCCACCGCGGCGATGCCGGTGCGCTCATTACTGAGCAGGAATTTCGCGTACGTCCAGCCTTGGTTCTCTTGTCCGACAAGCTGATCCGCCGGTACTCGAACGTCGGAGAAAAACACCTCGTTGACTTCGTGGCCGCCATCGATCGTCTTGATTGGCCGCACGGTGATGCCTGGTGTGGCCATGTCAATGAGCAGAAATGAGATGCCCGCCTGGCGTTTGGGCGCGTGCGGGTCGGTGCGCACCAGGCAGAAGATCCAGTCCGCATACTGGCCCAGCGTTGTCCACGTCTTTTGTCCATTGACGACGTAGCTGTCGCCGTCGCGCACCGCGGTGGTGCGCAGCGAGGCGAGGTCGGAGCCGGCTTCAGGCTCCGAAAACCCCTGACACCACCAGATATCGATGCTGGCGGTCGGCGGCAGGAAGCGCTGTTTGAGTTCCTGGGACCCGAATTCGGCGATCACCGGGCCAACCATCTTGGTGTTGAAGTTCAGTGGCTCCGGGACACACGCCAATTGCATCTCGTCGGACCAGATCTGGTGCTGGGTCGGTGTCCAGTTCTTGCCGCCCCACTCGACCGGCCAATTCGGCACCGCGAGCCCGTGATCGTTGAGAATCTTCTGGCTGGTGACGATCTGGTCGCGGCTCAGCGCGGAGCCGC
>NZ_JBYCLA010000286.1:0-8358 GCF_057473665.1 Mycobacterium sp. TH-M25 | reverse complement strand
GAGGATGAGCGGGGTGTTCGTCAACGTCAACCGAGGCAAGCGCAGCGTCGTGCTCGACCTGCGTTCCGAGGCCGGCAAGGCCGCGTTGCGGTCGCTGATCGCGACCGCGGATGTGTTCATCCACTCGATGCGGGCCAAGGCGATTGCGCGGCTTGGTTTCGGCTACGACGAGGTCGCGGCCATCAACCCATCGATTGTCTACACCAACTGCTATGGGTACGGCCGGCGCGGACCCGACCGCGACCTGCCCGCCTACGACGACACCATCCCGGCCGTATGCGGACGGCCCGCCGTGCTAGAGCAGCTGACCGGCGAGGCGATCTCTGTGGGCTCCATCATCGCGGACAAGGTCGCGGGGCTGACCGCGCTCTATGCCACCACGATGGCGCTGTTTCACCGGGAACGAACCGGCGAAGGTCAGGAAGTGGAGGTCGCGATGTTCGAAACCATGGCATCGTTCATGTTGGTCGAGCATGCCAACGGTGCCATGTTCGACCCCCCGCTGGGGCCTGCAATCTACCCGCGAACGGTGGCACCCAACCGCAAGCCCTACCGCACCAGGGACGGCTTCATCGCCGTGCTGATCTACAACGACCGGCACTGGTCGGCCTTCGTCAACGCCGTGCAGCCGCCGTGGGCCGGCGACCGCTACGCCACCCTCGAGCGCCGGGCCCGCCACATCGACACGGTGTATGCCCTGGTGGCGGAGACACTTGCGGAGCGGACCACCGATGACTGGCTGGAGCTGTTCCGCGAACTGCAAATCCCCGCGGCGCCGCTGCGAACCCCGGCCGCACTGTTCGACAATCCACACCTCAACGCGGTGGGATTCTTCGAGACGATCGACACCGAGCAGGGGCCGGTGCGTTTCCCCGGTGTGCCGACCTGGTTCTCCCGCAGCCGCGGTCGAGTGGCGGGCCCCGCCCCGCAGCTGGGCGCCGACACCGCGGCGGTACTCACCGAGCTCGGTATGGCGCCCCACGCCGAAGAAACCGCATGCGCTCCTGCGCGGCCTGGCGGCTAGTGCCAAGCATGGCTGCGATCTGGTTCCACCCGTCAAACCTCGTCCTCGGAGTTGCCGCGCGGCAGCATATTTCGCGGGCCCACCGCGCCGTGTCTCCCGCAGAGCGGGCCACCCCGCACCTAAACTGACGCCTGCACCAAGCAGGGAGGAGTACCCGAGTATCGGCGCCAAAAAAGCCGTCGACCAGGAAACTGGCCGACGCGCTGGAGAGGTGAATATGGAACCGGCCGGGGCGTACCCCGTGCCGGTTCATTCTGCTCGGAAGCCACGATGGGTTGCCCCGCCGCAGCCAAGCCGCCCCACTCGCAAGCCCGGCAACGACGGCGACGAACGGCGTCCGGGTATTCGCGCGCTGGATGGCCTGCGGGCAGTGGCGGTCGCTCTGGTGCTCGCCGATCACGGCGGCATTCCCGGTATGTCCGGCGGATTCCTGGGCGTCGACGTGTTCTTCGTGCTCAGCGGTTTCCTGATCACCTCGTTGCTGCTGGACGAACTGGGTCGCACCGGCCGGATCGACTTGGCCAACTTCTGGATTCGGCGCGCCCGCCGGCTGCTGCCGGCGCTGGTCCTGATGGTGCTGACCGTCGCCGTCGGCCGCCAGTTCTTCGCCCCCGAGGCGGTCGCCAGCCTGCGCAACGACGCCGTCGCCGCATTCTTCTGGATGGCGAACTGGATGTTCGTCGCCGACAAGACCGGCTACTTCGCCCAGGGCACCCCGCCGTCGCCCCTGCAGCACGCCTGGTCGCTCGGCGTGGAGGAGCAGTACTACATCGTCTGGCCGCTGGTGCTGGTCGCGCTCGCCGTGGGGCTGGCGGCCCGCGCGCGTCGCCGCGAGGCCAGGGCTTCGGTTGGTGCGGTCCGGCTGACGGTGTTGCTGCTGGCCATGCTCGGAGCGCTGGGGTCCGCGGCGACCGCCATCCTGCTGGCATCCAACGCCACCCGCGACCGGGTCTACTTCGGTACCGACACCCGCGCACAGGCATTGCTGGTGGGGGCGGCGGCCTCCGCGCTGCTGGTCAGCGACTGGCCCGCGTTGAACCGTGGCTGGTCGTTGACCCGCTCCCGAACCGGCAAGTGGATCGCCCGGTCGCTGCCGGTGCTCGGCCTGGCGCTGCTCGGGGTGGCCGTGCACGTCGCCACCGGCAGCGCCCGCGAGTTCCGCGCCGGCCTGCTGATCGTGGTCGCCGTCGCGGCCGTGCTGGTGATCGCACCGGTGGCCCTCGAACAGCGCGGACCCGCTGCCGCCGTGCTGGGCTGGGCTCCGCTGGCCTGGCTCGGCCGCATCTCCTACGGCGTCTACCTCTGGCACTGGCCGATCTTTCTGCTGCTCAGCGGTCAGCGGACCGGGTGGCACGGGCTGTCGCTGTTCGCCCTCCGCTGCACCGCCACGCTGGCGGTCGCGGCGGTGTCGTGGTGGGCGATCGAGCAGCCGATCCGAAGGTGGCGCCCGGTGCGGGTGCCGCTGCTGCCACTGGCCGGCGCCACCGCCGCGACGGCCGCGGCCGTGACACTGCTGGTGGTCCCGGTGGTGCCGAAGCACGGCGTCAGCGCCCTGGACGCCAGCCTCCCGCCCGGTGTCTCACCGGTCGCCGTGGTGTCGCCGTCGACGCCGGACGGAGCGCGGCCCGCCCGTTCGCGCACCAAGCGAGACCCACGGCGTCCGTTCACCGTGTCGGTGTTCGGCGACTCGATCGGCTGGACGATGATGCACTTCCTGCCGCCGACACCAGGGTTCCAGTTCGTCGACCACACCGTGGTCGGCTGCAGCCTGGTGCGCGGCGGGCCGTACAGCTACCTCGGCCAGGCGCTGGACCAGAAGAGCGAATGCGAAGCATGGCCGGGCCGTTGGACATCGCAGATCGCCGCCGACCAGCCCGACGCTGTGCTACTGGTCATCGGCCGCTGGGAGACGGTCAACCGGGTCAACGAGGGACGCTGGACCCACATCGGGGATCCTGCGTTCGACTCCTACATCAGCGCCGAGCTGCGGCGCGCACTCGACATCCTCAGCATCAGCGGTGCGCCGCTGACCGTGGCAAACCTGCCCTACAGCAGGCGCGCCGAACGGCCGGACGGCAGCCTGTATCCCGAGGATCAGCCCCAACGGGTGGACGAATGGAACACCATGCTGGGCAAAACCATTGGCAATCGCCCGGACGTCCGCATCCTCGACCTCAGAAAGAAGCTGTGTCCGGCAGGGACCTACACCGCCGACGTCGACGGTATCCATGTCCGTAGTGACGGCGTGCACCTGACCGAGGAGGGCGTGCAGTGGTTGACGCCCTGGCTCGAGCAGTCGCTGAAACCGTGAAATGGAGCGCGAGAGTGCCGTCAGCGACGCCGCTACTCGGGAAACGTCTCGCTAGTTGCACTTTCGAGCGCTTGCGAACCTAGGCCACCACGTTGATCGGGTCGCCGATGTGGACGGTGTCGAAATACCACGCGGCGTTGTCCGGGCTGAGGTTGATGCAGCCGTGGCTGACGTTCGCATAGCCCTGGGAGTCCACCGACCACGGGGCCGAGTGCACGTACACGCCGCTCCAGGTGACCCGGACGGCGTACTGGGCGGTGATCTTGTAACCCTCGGACGACTCGAGTGGAATGTCGATGGTCCTCGAATCCATCACGACTGTGCGCTCTTTGGACAGCGCGGAAAAATCTCCGATCGGTGTCGGGCGGCTGGGCTTGCCCAGCGACGCCGGCATCCTGCGCAACACTTCGCCGTTCTGCGTGACCGTGAAGGTGTGCGCGGAAATGCTGGCGGTGCCGACCACCTCGTCGCCGGTCTCGAAACCGGTGGACAGCGCGTGCACGTGGACACCGACGTGGCTGTGCGCCGGCCAGTAGCCGTTCGGCTTCCACTCGACCACGTTCGGCTGGGGCCAGTCGAAGCTGCCGGTGATGTGGTTGGGCGCACTGACTTCGATGGCGCGCTCGGCGGCGGCACGGTCAGCCACCGGGTCGGTGAACGTGACGATGACCGGGTGGGCCACCCCGACCACGGCACCGGTGGCCGGCTGGATCGATGCGATGCCTGCGCTCGAGGTCGGGGGTGCGATCGCCGCCATTGCCGGAGCGGCTGTGGCCCCTGCGGTCAGCGCAGCGGTCAGCGCCGCGAGCCAGCCCGCTCGAATCGCTCCCACCACGGTGTCCACCCTCCGAAACGATGCAAGAACCCGCCTGCAGGCGGCATACCCAATTGTGCCCTACGTTACGCGCAGCAAACCTGCCATTAATGGCGCGTGTTGCTCTCGGCGGACCGCATCGGCGGGCATATACCCTGCTGGGCGGGCACCCGTCGGCCGTGTGAAGGGCGCCGTGTTCTCGAGCCGGACAGGCGGTGGCAAGCATCGCCACAGACGTGGCGCTCGGTTACCCGTGCCAACTGCCCCAGCGCAGCACGGCGACGGCGATGACCGGGCCGATCAGCGAAACCGATTCATACTGGGCATACTTCGCGCGGAGCAGGTTAAGGCCGGCAGCCAGTGCCGCGCCCTCGTGGTGGATCGTGGCCGCGCCGTCGGCCCGCACCCACCACAGCTGGGTCCAATCCTCGTCGTAATGGTCGACGAGCAGGCTCACCTGCGGGTTGCGCTCGATGTTGGCCAAACGCCGCAGTCGTTGGCTGGTCTTGGGCTTCGCATCCACGGCGGTGTAGATGACGTGGTCGGCCACCGCGAACACCACCGGGACCAGGTGTGGGCGACCGTCGGCCCCGGCGGTCGCCAGCCTGGCGATCCGCGCTCGGGCGAAGTGCGCCTCGGGGTCGAAGGAGGGCATGCCTAGGTGATGGTCAGTCCACCGTCGACGACGATCGTCTGCCCGGTGACATACCCGCCGGCCGCCGAGGCCAGCCAGATTGCGGTGGCCGCGAGTTCGCGGCCGTCTCCGAGGCGCCCGAGCACCAATCGATGCGCCTGGCTGTCCAGATACTCGGGCGGATATTCGTCGGTCATTTCGGTCTTGAAGAATCCCGGCGCCAGCGCGTTGACCCGGATTCCCTTGCGCGAGCCCCACTGCTGGGCCAAGTCTCGGGTCAGCCCGATCACCGCGGCCTTGCTGGCGCTGTAGGCGGCCTGCGGCAGGCCGGCGGTGGTGATCCCGAGAATGCTGGCGATGTTGAGAATCGAACTGCCGGGCCGCATCACGCGCCCGCAAGCCTGCGCCATCCAATAGGACCCGTTGAGGTTGACGTCGACCACCGACCGAAACTGTTCGGGCGTCTCCCGGGTCGCCGGGACCGCGGTGCCCACGCCGGCGTTGTTGATCAACACGTCCACCCGGCCGAACGTCTCCATCGCGGCGTCAACCAACGCCTGGCACTGCTCGGGCACACCGACGTCGGTGGCAAGCGTCAGCGCTCTGCGGCCACCGGTCTCGACGAGCGCCGCGGTGTCGGCCAGTCGCTCCGCGCGTCGCGCCCCGAGCACGACGTCGGCACCGGCCTCGGCGAATGCCTGCGCGAACGACACACCGAGACCCGACGCGGCGCCGGTCACGATGACCACTGTGTCGGCGAGTCGGAATGAATCAAGAACGCCCATGGGCGAGCCACCTTTGCCGTCGAGTTCCCGTCCAGCCCCGAGCCTTGAAGTTACCGCCTGGTGCGCCGACGGCTGCATCGGCGACGTCGATATGCCCGAATCGCCGGCGCAGGCTACGGTTAGGTAAATCAAGTTACGTCGGCCACGACGTAGCTGGCCAGTTGGTGCCAAGTTCGATGCAGGAGGTGACGGGATGAGCGGATCGCACCGCCGCACACCGCGGAGGTTGCGCAGCGTCATCAGTCTGTGTTCGGCCGCCGGGTTGGCACTGGCGACGGCACCCGCGAATGCTGCGCCGCCCATGCCGCCCCTCCCACGCGACGTGGCCACCGCCGCCGCGCAGGTGAGTCCGCAGATTGTCGACATCGACGCCAAGCTGGGGTACCAGAGCGCGGTCGGCGCAGGAACCGGCATCGTGATCGACCCCAGCGTGATCCTCACCAACAACCACGTGATCGCGGGCGCGACGGACCTCACCGCGCGGTCGATCGCCAACGGCCAGGTCTTCCCGGCCACCGTGATCGGGTTCGACCGCCAGCACGACGTCGCGGTGCTGCAACTCGCCGGCGGCGGACTGCCGGTGGCCAACATCGGCAACTCCGACACGGTGCGCGTCGGCGACCCGATCGTCTTCCTGGGCAACGCGGGGGGCGCCGGAGGGGCGCCCAGCGTCGAGGAGGGCCGCATCGGCGGGCTGAATCAGACGGTGTCAGCCAACGACTCGTTGACCGGGAGCACTGAGACCTTGACCGGTCTGATCCAGGTCGATGCCAACATTCGTCCCGGCGACTCCGGTGGCCCGACGGTCAACGCCGCCAACCAGGTGATCGGCATGAACACCGCCGCAACGTCGAACTTTCACCTCGGCCGCGGGCAGGGCTTTGCGATCCCGATCAACGAGGCGATGGCAATCGCGGGTCAGATCCGATCCGGTGCATCGTCGGCGACCGTCCACATCGGGCCGACCGCGTTTCTCGGCGTCGGCGTCAACGACGCCCCGGGCGGAGGGGGCGCGGTCGTTCGCCAGGTCATCCCGACCGGGCCGGCCGCAGGCGCCGGGCTCAACCCGGGCGACGTGATTACCGCGATCAACGGCCAACCGGTCAACTCGGCCACCGCGCTGACCAACATTCTGGACCAGCACCACCCGGGCGACCACGTGAGCGTGGGGCTGCCGGGCCGTTCCGTCGATGTTCAGCTAGGTGACGGCCCGCCGGGCTGATCTCACTCCGTTGCTGAACGGAACGTTCAATTCGTTTGGCGCGGAAAGTTTTCGATGCTTCATCCCGGGTACGTGTAGGGTCGTGGAGTTGATCAGGGACAGAGAACACGCATCCGACCACGATCCCGCAGAGGGCAGCCGCGTCGAAGACGGGGTGGTCGAGCACCCCAGTGCGGACGAGTTCACCGAGGCCAAATCGCTGCCGGCGGACCCGACCTGGTTCAAGCACGCGGTCTTCTACGAGGTGCTGGTCCGGGCCTTCCTGGATGCCGACGCGGATGGTTCCGGCGACCTACAGGGTTTGCTGCAGCGGTTGGACTATCTGAAGTGGCTCGGTATCGACTGCATCTGGCTGCCACCGTTCTACGACTCACCGCTGCGTGACGGTGGCTACGACATCCGCGACTTCTACAAGGTGCTGCCCGAATTCGGCGCGGTCGAGGATTTCGTGGCGCTGCTGAACGCTGCCCACGAGCGCGGCATCCGGGTCATCACCGACCTGGTCATGAACCACACCTCGGACTCCCATCCGTGGTTTCAGGAATCACGGCACGACCCCGACGGTCCGTACGGCGACTTCTACGTCTGGAGCGACACCAGCGAGAAGTACGCCGATGCACGCATCATCTTCATCGACACCGAAGAGTCCAACTGGACTTTCGACTCGGTGCGCAAGCAGTTCTACTGGCACCGGTTCTTCTCCCATCAGCCCGACCTGAACTACGACAACCCCGCCGTTCAGGAAGCGATGATCGACGTGCTTCGGTTCTGGCTCGACCTCGGAATCGACGGTTTCCGGTTGGACGCGGTGCCCTATCTATTCGAGCGCGAAGGCACCAACTGCGAGAACCTGCCCGAGACCCATGCGTTCCTCAAACGGGTCCGCAAAGTCGTCGACGACGAGTATCCGGGCCGGGTGCTGCTGGCCGAGGCCAATCAGTGGCCGGCCGACGTCGTCGAGTACTTCGGCGACGCCAGCACCGGCGGCGACGAATGCCACATGGCGTTCCATTTTCCACTGATGCCGCGCATCTTCATGGCGGTCCGGCGTGAGTCGCGCTTCCCGATCTCGGAGATCCTGGCGCAGACGCCCACCATCCCTGATCTGGCGCAGTGGGGGATCTTCCTGCGCAACCACGACGAGTTGACGTTGGAGATGGTCTCCGACGAAGAGCGCGACTACATGTATTCCGAGTACGCCAAAGACCCTCGGATGAAAGCCAACGTCGGGATCCGTCGTCGGCTGGCGCCGCTGCTGGACAACGACCGCAACCAGATCGAGCTGTTCACTGCGCTGCTGCTGTCGCTGCCCGGATCCCCGGTGCTGTACTACGGCGACGAGATCGGCATGGGCGATGTGATCTGGCTGGGTGACCGCGACGGGGTCCGGACGCCGATGCAGTGGACACCGGACCGCAACGCGGGGTTCTCCAAGGCCAACCCGGGTCGGCTGTATCTGCCGCCCAGTCAGGATTCGGTGTACGGGTATCAAGCCGTCAACGACGAGGCCCAACGCGACACCTCGACCTCGCTGCTCAACTTCACCCGGATGATGCTGGCCGTGCGCC
>NZ_JBYCLA010000285.1:0-3686 GCF_057473665.1 Mycobacterium sp. TH-M25 | reverse complement strand
AGCGGCCGTATGTGTCGCGATGCTCGGCGAAGAACGCGCGCTGACACTCGACGAGGTCTGCGCCACCGTGGCGCCACTGGCTCGCTACCTCCACCGCCGAAACTGGCCTGTCGCCGGCGGGGCCGACCTCACCGAGCGCGCCACGGTATCGCAGACGTTGCACGACTTAGTCGGCTCCGGTGTGCTGACCTGCTATTCGGACGGACCGGTCACCGTCTGGGGCATCGGTAAAGACCAGCATTTGATCGTCGCGGTGTACCGCAACAGCGCAATTCACGTTCTGGTGATGCGAGCGATCGCTGAACTTGCCTTGCTGTGCATTGTGCGGGCGCCCCAATCCACCAAACGCGCGGGGTGGGAGCGGGCCTTGGCAATCCGCGAACTGCTCAAGTTCGAATTCTTCTTCGCTGGGCGGGCGGACTTCGCCGATGAACTGTGGAACGAGTTCGCCATCATGACCGGGCACGGTCACAACCCGGACAAGCCGATCAATACTGACGAGGCCGCACGGAGCCTGAACGAAAGCGACCTCCTCGTAGCGCATTTAGTGCTGAGACCGTTCATTGACGCCTACCGAGTGGTCGCGGAAGAACTTTCGTGTCTTGGTTCACGATCCGCTCTTAATGAACGGGAGTTCCTCAAGAGATGCCTTCGTCTAGCGCAGCAATGGTCGCTGCAACGCCGCATCACCGAGGAGTCGGTGTCGGGGGACATGTTTGCCACCGCGCTGAAGATGGCGCGCCACCGCGGGCTCGTCGATTCAAAGGTCGATTCGACCCACGATCTTACTGACGCCCGGGCAAAGCTGGTCGCTGAGCTCGATGACCTGCAGTTGTCTATCGCCGAACTGGCGCGGATGCGCCGAAATTTTGTGACGATCTAGGTCGGGCGCCGGACGGATTTCCGGAGACGACCCTAGTTTTGGTACAATGGTAAGACCAAAACCTTGGCCCCCGCTGTGCCGTGGCTTTCAAAGAAGAGAGGCAACCGATGACCGAGTTCACCGACATCACCTACGAGGTCGACAACGGCCTCGCCTGGATCACGATCAACCGGCCTGAGCGTTACAACGCCTTTCGAGCACGCACGCTGGATGAACTGATCCGTGCCTTCAAGATGGCTTGGGGGAGTTCACAAGTCGGCGTGATCGCACTGACGGGGGCAGGGGAGAAGGCATTCTGTACCGGTGGCGACCAGAAGCAGCGCGCCGAGACCGGCGATTACGGGCCGTCCGAGACCGGCCTGTTCGAGGTCGATACGCTGCACCGGGTCATTCGCGACGTGCCCAAACCTGTCATCGCGGCCGTCAACGGATTCGCGATCGGCGGCGGCCACGTGTTGCACGTGCTGTGCGACCTGACCATCGCCGCGGATTCCGCGATCTTCGGTCAGAACGGGCCTAGGGTCGGCTCGTTCGACGCAGGATTCGGCACCGGCTTTTTGGCACGGGTGGTGGGCGAAAAGCGCGCCCGCGAGATCTGGTTTCTGTGCCGCAGGTATTCGGCTCAACAAGCCGCCGAGTGGGGTCTTGTCAACAAGGTAGTCCCGGCTGACGAGCTCAAGGCGGAGGTCCGAGCGTGGGCCGATGAGATTCTGATGCTGTCGCCGACCGCTTTGAAGGTGCTCAAGCAGTCGTTCAACACAGACACTGAGCAGTTTGCATCCGTTGGGCAGATGGCGTACTCGACGCTGAAGATGTTCGGCGAGACACCCGAAGCGCAGGAAGGCATTACCGCTTTCAACGAGAAGCGGGTACCCGAATTCGCCGAATACCGCGGCAACTGAGGCGCTCGGTCTCTGGGCGCGATGGTCGAAAGAGCTGAGATTTCGTGGCGCAAATATTTGATCCGGCCGTGTTGGCCGGCAAGCGGATTCTGATCACGGGCGGCGGTACGGGACTCGGCCGTGGAGTGGCGGCCCGCCTCGTGGCGCACGGTGCGCAGGTCCACCTGTGGGGTCGACGAGAGACGGTGCTGGCCGACGCCGCAGCCGAGATCTCGGCCGGCCACCCCGGCAGCGCCCATTATCAGCCGGTCAACGTTCGCGACTTTGACCAGGTGGTCGCTGCTGTCGCCGAAATCTGGGATCGGCACGGGCCGCTGACCGGCGTGCTGAACAACGCGGCAGCGAATTTCATCGCACCGACAGCCAGCTTGAGCCCGCGCGCCTATGAGGCGGTGATTTCGACAGTGATGAGCGGCTCGTTCCACACGACGCTGGCCGTTGGCAGGCGTTGGATTGCTGAAGGCCTGCCTGGGGCGGTGCTGTCCAACTTGACTACCTGGGTGTGGAGTGGGTCGGCGTTCGTCGTTCCCTCGGCTATGGCAAAGGCTGCGGTACATGCGATGACGATGTCGTTGGCGGTCGAATGGGGCCGCCACAACATTCGCCTCAATGCGCTTGCACCCGGGCCTATTCCGACTGAGTACGCCTGGGAAATGCTGAATCCCACAGAGAAGAGTGCTGTCGGTGCCACGCAAACTGAGCAGATACCACTGGGTCGCTCAGGAACGATCGACGAACTCGGGAACCTGACGATTTTTGCGTTTTCAGACGCCTGTGACTATCTGACGGGGGAGACTATCGCGATGGACGGCGGACAGCGATTGGCCGGGCCAAACACGTTCGCCGGCCTGACCGCGTTGACCGAGGAGGACTGGGCGGCAGCCCGGGAGCGCAGCCAGGCCGCCTCGGCCGCTGCGAAATCCACCCGTTCCGTGTAGCGGCGAGACAACAATGACAGAAGCGACGGAGACGCTGGGCGACAGTGGCGCGCCCCTGGCTAGCTTTATCGTTGCATTGATCGCGGTTGCCGGGTTCTGCTGTGCGGTAGTCGGACTCGTGCTTGATCAGACGATGTTGACTGTCATCGGGTTGGTCGTCGGTGGATGCGGCTTCATCGCAGTCAACGGACTGACGAACACCGCATACGGCTGGCGCCGACATACCGATGAGTGCTGTTGATTTCACGCCTGATCGACGCCTGACCAGAAAGGATCGCGGTGCGGATCATCTCATCCATCGAGGAAGCGATCGGGGCCGTAGGCCAGGAGCTCGGCGTCAGCGAATGGACAGACGTCGATCAGCAGCGCATCGACGCGTTTGCGGAGGTGACCGGCGATCACCAATGGATCCACGTTGATCCTGACCGCGCGAGCACCGAAAGTCCCTACGGCGGAACAATTGCCCACGGATTTCTCACGTTGTCGCTGATTCCAGCCCTGAGCAAGGACAACTACCGCGTCGAGAACGCAAAGATGGGCATCAACTACGGACTGAACAAAGTGCGGTTCCTGGCGCCGGTTCCGGCGCGCGGCCGCGTTCGGGTCCGATCCGAGCTTCTCGCCGCGACCAGGAGGGACGATGTCACAGTTGACCTCGTCGTGCAGCACACGGTGGAATTAGACCGCTCCCCAAAGCCAGCCGCAGTGGCCGAGCTGATCGCGCGAATGGTCTTCTGAACGCCCATGCCACAATTTGCAACGTCCTGGCTAGTGGCTGGCCGGTCTGGTGACGCGTCGCACACGATTGGGATAGCCGCTGCCGGTACATCCAGGTGTATCGAGTAATAATATAATCATAGTGTTAGGTCTTACCTTTTTGCCAAAGCCCAGAAGGGCGGAGCGACGATGGACTCAGGCGCGACAGATTCGGCCCCGACGCGCTCAATCGTCATGCTGAAGCCT